>JAZQSZ010000139.1:0-4853 GCA_045630365.1 Paludibacteraceae bacterium
GCGCTAGGACGGCGCTCGTGTTCTTGTTCAAAGCGTTGGTATGCTTTGTTGATTTTGTTGAGCAAACCTGATTGGTTAAGCGGTAGTCGCACGATACGAGCTTGCTCTGCAAGGGCTTGTAGGATGGATTGGCGAATCCACCATACGGCGTAAGAGATGAATTTGAATCCGCGTGTCTCGTCGAATTTTTCTGCTGCCTTAATGAGGCCAAGGTTGCCTTCGTCAATAAGGTCAGGAAGGCTCAATCCTTGATTTTGATACTGCTTTGCTACAGAGACAACGAAACGGAGGTTGGCACGAGTGAGTTCCTCTAGGGCAGCTCTATCGCCATTACGAATTCGGCCAGCCAATTCCACCTCACGATCAACCGAGATAAGTGCCTCACGACCAATTTCTTGCAAATACTTGTCGAGGGAAGCCGACTCACGGTTGGTGATTGATTTAGTAATTTTAAGTTGACGCATGATAACAAATAACAGTTAACAATTGATAGTTAACAGTATGAAATAAGTGTTATTAGTTGGTTTTTGGTGATCCGGTCGGGATTCGAACCCGAGACCCACAGCTTAGAAGGCTGTTGCTCTATCCAGCTGAGCTACCAGACCCAGCGTTTTATAACGCTTTGCACGCTTTTGCACGCCAAAATACCCGTGTAGGCACAATTGTTAAGACCCACAAAGGCAATTTGGGCGCAAAGGTACTGCTTTTTTTTGACTTGTGCAAGTCTAGAGCAAAAAAATTACAAAAGTTCCTCAAAAAGTTCTTGTAATTTGGTCTTGTTCATTGCACCTACGGTACGATTAACCAATTCTCCGTTCTTGAAGAACAAGATGGTTGGGATGTTCATAATACCATATTGGCTGCAAGTCTCATCGTTCTCATCTACATTGAGTTTGCCTACGGTAATTTTACCCTCGTACTCAGCTGCAAGTTCTTCTACTACTGGCAACATCATTTTGCATGGACCACACCATGGTGCCCAGAAATCAACCACTACAGGTTGTCCCTCTGCCAACACTTCTTGAATGTTAGCGTCTGTAATCTCTTTAATCATAATAGTTTATATTTTAATATGTTTGTTTTCTATTTCTCCTGATAACAATAAATCCGTAATAGGATCTTCTATCCATGTTTGGATTGCTCTCTTCAATGGGCGTGCGCCGAACTTGCGATCCAGAGATTCTTTGAGTAGTTTCTCCTTCGTCTCTTCTGTCACTTCTAGTTCGTATCCCATCACCTCTAAACGCAGTTTTAGAGGGTATAGTTCAAGCGACAAAATCTGTGCCAATGACTCTCTGTTGAGTGGGTTAAACACCACGATATTATCTAGTCGATTGACAAACTCTGGAGGGAATGTTCGGTTAAGTGCTTTAGTTAGAGTACGTTCGGATTGTTTGTCATCTAATTCTCCTGCATCAAAACCTATTCCGCTACCAAATTCACTCAACTGACGTGTACCTACATTACTTGTCATGATGATAATGGTATTCTTGAAGTCCACGATGTGTCCCTGACGATCTGTCAGTCTTCCTTCGTCCATTACTTGCAAGAGCACATTGAATATGTCTGGGTGTGCTTTCTCTATTTCATCAAACAAGACAATTGAATATGGTTTGCGGCGTACTGCTTCGGTGAGTTTGCCTCCTTCTTCGTGTGCTACATAACCTGGAGGTGCTCCTACAAGCAGGCTAACTGTATGTTTCTCAATGTATTCGGACATATCAAAGCGAATAATCGCATCCTTATTGCCGAACATCTCTTCTGCCAAACATTGTGCTAGGTGGGTTTTACCCACACCTGTTGGACCTAGGAGGAAGAACGTTCCGATCGGTTTCTTGGGGTCTCTGAGTCCCATGCGGGAACGTTGAATAGCTTTGACGATTGTCTCGATGGCTTTGTCTTGTCCTATTACGCGTTGTTGAAGTACCGTAGCCATCTGGCGCAACTGTTGTGTCTCGGTTTGTGCCACCCGTTGCACAGGTACTCCGGACATACGACTCACCACAAAAGCAATATCCGCCTCTGTGATTAGTGGAGTGCTATCAGTTTCGGTGGTTGTTTGTCTCTTGTATGCTCCTGCCTCGTCCATTGCGTCAATGGCTTTGTCCGGGAAGAAACGGTCAGAGATATACCTGTCGGTTAGTTTCACGCACGCGTGCAGAGCTTCTTCGGTATATTGTACTTTATGGAAGGTCCCATACACTTCGCTCAGGCGTGTGAGTGCAGCATATGTTTCTTCGGGCGATGTAGGTTGTACTTGTACTTTCTGGAAGCGTCTTTCTAGCGCGCCATCTTTCTCTATGGTCTTGCGGTATTCGTTAATCGTGGTGGCACCCACGCATTGTACTTCTCCTCGTGCCAATGCTGGTTTGAGGATATTGGCCGCATCCAATGATCCTTGTGCGTTGCCTGCCCCCATGATAGTATGAATCTCATCTACAAAGAGGATGATTTCGGGATGCTTGTGTAACTCGTTGATCACGGTTTTCATGCGCTCTTCAAATTGTCCGCGGTAGGTGGTACCTGCCACCATAGAGGCGATGTCCAAAGACACAATTCGTCTTCCTTGTAGGGTAGGTGCTTCACCGCTCTCTATGCGCAAGGCCAATCCCTCTACAATAGCGGATTTACCTACGCCCGGTTCGCCAATGAGAATAGGGTTGTTCTTCTTGCGGCGTGATAGAATCTGTATCACGCGTTCTATCTCTACTTGACGTCCCACCACAGGATCTAGTTCGCTATTACGAGCTTGCGCAGTCAAGTCTTTGCCGTATTTATCGAGTGCCGGTGTGTCCGTCTTGCTCTTTTTGGTCTCTTTCTTGTTGTCCCAACTGAATGGTTGTTCGCCTGCAAACTCGGCGTCTAGTTGACTGCCGTTTTGTGGTAATGGTTGGGGTTTAGGGAAGAGGCGTTCGATACATTCGTAATCGATACCAAACTGCTGTTCTACGAACATAGCAGGGTAGTTCACACGCTCACGCAGGAGTGCTAATAGTAGGTGTACTGATCCACATTCCTCTGCGTGATAAAGTTTGGCCTCTATGATCATCAGACGGAGTATACGTTCGCTAGCGCGGGACATTTTGGTCGTTTGACTAGGTGCTGCTTGCATCAGTCTCTCATCTATTGAGCGTTTGAGTTCGACAGGATTGAGTCCTGCTTGCATGAGTAGTTCAAAGGCTTTGCCTTCTGCCAAACGCAGTATGCCTAACATCATGTGGTCGGGCATAATCTCTGTAGAGCCCAAGCGTTGTGCTTCCTGTTGGGCATATAGGAGAATCGTATGTAAGTTATTTGTCTGTTGCATAATATATAATAAGGTGTAGATTTATTTGTAGAAATGCCATGCTATTCCGGCGCGGAACATGTCTGGTGACATAGGGTAGGAGGGCATTTCAAGGTATTGTTTGTTCATAAATGATTCGTTCAGGTGTTGGTATTGTGCGAATAGTTTGAGTCGTAATTTTCGCACATAGAAGTTGGCATATACATTCAGCACAGGGTAGTTACCCACTTGTACTTCGTTTTGTATGCAGAATTGTCCCAATGCAGGATTGAGCACAGGTGCATAGTATTTGGTGAAAAAGCGCATGTCTACACCTATCTGTACGTCTAGCACTTTGACCCATGTGCCGTGGTAGTAGAGGTTGTTGTACAATGTGATGGTTGGCAATGGCATTTTGTCCGATGAGGATAGTTGGTACACAATGCTATTGTCTAGGTTGACCCATGGTGTGGTGATGTTCAGTTGTAGGTCCGCTGCCAACACTTGTATATTACCATCCATTTGTTGGGGTGTCCCAATTGTGTCAAAGTAGATAGGTCGTGTGATATTTTCAAAGGACACTTTGAGTCTTGGTTTGATCCATTTGGTAGGATAGGCTATTTCTCCGCCAACATGCAGTCGATACTGCTTGCTAAAATCGTTATTCCATACGTAGTGATTACTGCTGTAGCGTTGCAGATAGTAGTCGGGTGTCTCGTTGCGGAAGAATACTTTCGCTGCCATGGTCAATGAGTCTTTGCCCAATTTGACACCGCCGTCAATATGGCCATTAACCTGAAACTCACCAAGTTTGTATCCTATCAAACACACATTACCATCAAATCCGTAGTGTATATGCGTACCTCTGTTTTTATACAATGCACCTCCGATATAGGTATTGTTGGTCCAGCGATTTTCGTAAGTGATATCTGCAGGCCTTCCTACACTATCTGAAAAAACAGGCAGCAAGTCCAGATGCCTTTGTGTTTCGTTCATTGCATATACTGTAGCACCGAACTTTAACCAGGTGTTAAACTCTTCTTCGAAGGTTACTGATAGTGTGTTTTTGATGCTCAGACACGCGGCACTATCCGCTGTGGTCTTTTGGTTATAGTATGTGTTGGGATAGAATCCTTGGGCATCTTTCTCAACATATCGTTTGGTGGCATCATTGACTTCGAATATATGCCTAAAGGTAGTTACGGGCACATATTCTATTTTGATGGAGTCTTTCTTCTCCCATTCTCCATCCTCATTGCGTTCGCGATAATTGACTTTGCGTTCGCGTTCAACACAAATGCTGTAGTAGTGGTTTAGGTAGCCCGATAGGTATCTCAGACCGGACATACCTTGCATCTTGACAGGTAGATCTTCTGGACTGAGTTTACCCTGTAGGTCATTGACATTCACGAGTCCGCCATTTTCAAAATTGCTAAGTGTATTCCAAGTGAATGCTCCTTGTAGCGAATAGTGATCGCCGTTGTATGATCCAAATACCGATCCATATACGGTCTTACCTTCTAGGTTGGCAAAACGACCAAATGAGTTAAGGTAGTCTATGGTCATGCCTAGATTGACGCGGCGTGTT
>JAZQSZ010000140.1:0-1596 GCA_045630365.1 Paludibacteraceae bacterium
ATCCGACTTTTGGATATCTTGGGTGGACTTATGGTTGGTGTTCTGATGGCGGTGGTGGCATATCAGGTGCTTCTGATGCTTGAGGTGCTCTCTCGCCATGATGTGGATGGGGTGCAATCCAGTTGCAAGGGTTCTGAGGTGCTCGAGGCTCGTGATTGAGTTGGCGATTCATAAATGCCTCGTATAACTCTGTGGGTAGGATATTTTTGAGTTCCTCTTGCATGAGTAACATACATTGAAGCACATCCGCGCGTGTATAGTTTTCGCTCTGGCGTTTTTCGGCATACTTGAGATGCATTCGCAAAAGCGTATCGCGCAAAACACTGTCGGTGATCTGTAGTTCTCGAACTAACATCTCGGTTTGTTTGCGAGCAATATCGGTAGCCGTACGTTGAGGATGGTGATGCTGCGCAGTCGCCAATAGAGCTACCACGATAAAAGTAAATATAAGAAGATAACGCATCATACCAAAATATCTACAAAAATTATGCCAAAAAAAGGTGTTACATATTCATCGGAATGGAAAATAGCCCAAAAACTCTATTTTTCAGAGGAGAATAATCAGCGTTCTTCTCGTCCAGCTGTGCGTGTTGCATTAGGAGGTATTATTATCGGCGTGATGGTGATGATTGTGGCGATTAGTGTGGTGGTTGGTTTTAAACATGAAATTTCGCAAAAAGTAGCGGGATTTGGCAGTCATATTCAGGTGGTGAATTTTGATAATAATTCCACCTATGAACTTGAGCCAATTCGTGTTACGGATTCTCTGTTGATAGCGTTGAGTGGTCTTCCACATGTTCATTCGGTATCTACTTTTGCATCCAAACCAGGTATCATAAAGACCGATAGTGCGTTTCATGGGGTGGTATTCAAGGGAACGGATTATTGGGATTATTTTGAAGCGAACCTAGTGTCGGGACAAAAACCTCAAGCAGCGAATGAGGTCTTAGTCTCTCAGGAGTTGGCATCTATGCTTTCCTTGGGCATTGATGATGCGATATTGTGCTATTTCATCGAAGATGATCTGCGTGTAAGAAAACTCTATATCGTAGGTTTGTACAATACTTGTATGACAGAGATGGACAAGTTGTTTGTGCTCGGAGATATAGAAGTAGTTCGTCGTTTGAATGATTGGGATGTCGATCAAGTGTCTGGTATCGAGGTGATTGTAGATGACTTGCGTCATTTGGAAGAAACAACGGACGCTGTCTATTTTGCCACTGCCAATCGTTTAGACAAAGAGGGCAATGCGTATTATACCCAAAACTTGCAGCAACTGAATCCGCAGATTTTTGGTTGGTTGGATTTGTTGGATATGAATGTGGTGGTGATTATCATTCTTATGCTTTGTGTATCTGGATTTAGTATCATTACAGGACTGATTATATTGATTATGGATAGCATATCCCTGGTCGGTACTTTGAAGGCATTAGGAGCAGATAACAGCTTTGTTAGACGAGTGTTTATTTATCAGGCATTGATGTTGATAGGTAAGGGTGTGTTGATAGGTAATGTGCTAGGTTTGGGTCTTTGTATGCTGCAATATTTTACACATATGATACCTCTAGAGGCAGCCTCTTACTATGTAAGTTATGT
>JAZQSZ010000141.1:0-2762 GCA_045630365.1 Paludibacteraceae bacterium
TGGTTATGCTGCTCCAGCACCTCTATCTCTTCCAAGTCAAACCAATAGCTAAACAACGGATCTTGTGCCAACGCCCATGCTTGCGCATACATCCGCTCATAGGGCAAGATCGTAGTAAACGGATTCTGAATACTCTCCACCTCAAACGGCAACCATCGTCTGTTACCCGTGATATCTGTCAAAAAATCGCGTCTATTACCGCTAGCACAGAAACTCGCCAGGCGCACCCTGCGCTCTTTGGTATAGGCATACGCAGCGCGTTCGTTCACATCGGTGGCGGTTATGACGGACTTGAGTTGGTTGAGTTCACGGTTGTTCATCGAATCGATCTCATCCAGCGAGATCAGTCCAAACTCTGCAATACGCAGCCGTTCATCTTTGTTCAGATCGTTGCTATTCGCCAACTTACACGCATATGCACGCAGATGTGGCGGGATAAGGTGCTCTAACCAAGTCGTCTTGAAGATACCTTGTTTACCAATCAGCACCAGCACCTGATGATTCACCACCTCATCTTTCATCCAACTCGCCACCATAGCCACAAACCACTTCTTGAAGCACCCCCGCCATAGGCGCTCTGCTTTAGACCGCTCGCGTGGCTCGCTGAGAGACTCCATTGGTCGCTCAGCACCTTCGGTGCGGTCTCTCAACGCAGTGGTCTCGCAGCACGAAGTGCGGTCTAACAGCCCTTTAGGGCGGTCGTCGCTCAAAAGAGATGGCTTTACCGTCACTTTTTGAGCGACTAGGTCTATCCAATCAGGCTGGTCTGGGGTAAAGGGTGGTAGTGAGAGGATATATTCGCGCAAGGGATGCACATCGGGTATAAGATCCGATTGCAGGGCGGTCATCACTTCTCGGCTAGTGATATTGGCATCATACTCCTGCGCGGCATGACACACGATGGAGTTGATGTCGTGTTTGGTCATCTCACGCCATTGTTCTTGCCTCTCGCCTTTCGCCTCTAGCCTATCGCCTATAGGGTGCGCACAGCGCACCTGCAGTTTGTCTGCAATGATATCGTGTCGTAAGCGATTAAATTGTAGGTAGTTGTCTTCGACATACTTGATTGCACATTCTTGTTTGTTCATAAGTCTCTCATTTTGTTAATCATTAGGGCTCCCGCAAACCTCGTGGGTTTGTGGGAAGAGGAGCAATCGCGGCAAGTTCAATGCGCAAGGCGCATTCTGTCTTGTAAGCGAATTGCGACGACAAAATTACTGCTATTTTTTGAGATAGAAAAGGGTAAAATTTCACCCTTTTTTTGTTGCATTTATATTGGTAACTTTGCAAAATTTTAATTTCATTTTTTTTGCAAAGTTATGACTTTTATCGAGTACCTTCATCAGCCAGACAGCATGGCACAGATTCAACTGTTATATCAGTTTGGAGTGGTGAAACAAGCACAATATGTGCACTGCCAAATCCTATTGGCATACATAGAACTTCGAACAAATCATGTAAAAATTTCGGATAAAGAATGTGCGATTATCTTGGCTCAAAATCCGCACTATGCACTTTCTGAAGATCGCATAGCGGACATCATCAAACACGCCAAAAAGAACCGATAGCTCACTGCGTATTCCAAAATTATGGCAAGAAATTTGGAATTATCCTGTAAAAAACTTGCATTTTCTTCTCATACGCGCATAAAAAAAACTCGCCCAGTTCAGAACTGGGCGAGGGGGATAGGGATATTGCGTAGCTAAAATAATTACTGCAATGCTATTGGAGCCGAGTAAAACATATCTGGGACTTCAGAAAGTGAAGTCATTTTTTTCATCGTTTCTATGAAGCAACGTTGAACTTTCTGAAACAGTTTTGTATAATCTTCTTGTGACATCTGCTTGCGTGCATTCTCTACATAACCATAGAATACCAATGGCGTTTGAATACTCCTAAGCATCTTTCCTATGGCTTCACTTGGCATTTCACCTGCTTCATACAAACGATATTGATTTACGCCCAAACCTAATACAAGCGAGATTTTAGATGCGGACAGACCATATTTTTTACGCGTCTGCGCAATCTCTGAAGGCGATGGAATACCATACTTATCACGGTATTGGGCATGCACTTGCTCAAGGTTAGCAGTATCTAATTCCGTATCCGTAAAATACATACCCGTATCCACGCATTGATAATGACGGTGGATATAGTTGTATTGCTCCTTACGATAAGTCATGCTGCGAGGTTCTTCGCACAATCGTACTTCTCCTCCTGTAAATGGACTAGTCATTTTCTTTCTTTTTTATAAGGATACTTCATCGGGTGCTCTGCCACATGGAACGAGATACAAATCGTTTGTTTGTTAGGAAGACCATAACAAATCTTGATATATACTTCTTGTCCATTAACTTCTTTGCCAAATACCCATAAATCTCCGAGTTGGTTTAATAGGTTAGTTATTGGTCCCTCGGAGTAATCTGTAACCGTGATTGTTTTAATGATTTCCTTTCTTTGGTTTGGTATGATATCCAAGGCTGCGAGCGCATCTGTATTCTTGCCCCTTTCATCCCAAAAGATGATATCAAAAATTTCTACTTTTTGTTTGAATCCCTGAAGGAATTGTTCAATCTCTGCAATAGTTGCTATCATATATTTTCAGAATTTGCTGCAAAGGTAATACTTTTTATCAATATATGCAAATAATTCAACGAAAAAGTTGAAAAATAATGCATATCTTGAAAATTAGCACTCTCGTTATAAGCTTACTTAATACAAAATTCATGCCGTGTTTCTTCCCCTGCAAACATAAAAAACTC
>JAZQSZ010000142.1:0-2600 GCA_045630365.1 Paludibacteraceae bacterium
TTGGAATATCCCCACCTTTTGAAAATGCTACCGAGCCCTTGGAGAGCCTTGCGCGATTTTTGCAGTCTCAAAGGGTTTTATTCCGTATTTTCAAGTATCCACTTCGAATCTCATCCTGAAAGCAGCTCGAATTCCATTTGCAAGTCACCGTTTCGCTCCCTGGCGCAATTCAAACCTCTCCATTTGCCGTGACGGATAAAGAGCCACCTCAGACCGTCCGCTATGGCATAGTAAAAGAACTCGGGCACTTCGAACATCTTTCTGGAGACTTTTGCAACATGTTTCGCAAGCGCGTCAAGCTTGACTTTCTTGCCGAGCCAGGCCGCCGCGAAATACGCAACCGCCACGACCAACGCCGCCATGTTTTTCAGCCTTTGATATTCCAGATTCCTCATATGCTCCAGCCGATATGACTGCTTGATGAAGCGTATCGTGTCCTCGACTCGCCATCTCGTAATGTACCCCTGCACTACCTCCCACAACGCCTTGCGCGTACGCACGGCCTCCAACGTGGTCAAGAGCATCATCGGCTTTTCCGCACCGGGCCACTTCACGACAACAAGTTGAAGCTGCGCTTCGGGCCGTATCGGCAAGCGCACCGGCATCGAGCCGTATTTGACACGGACGTTATGCACCTTGTTGTGCGACTTGAAGTGAACGCTGTCCTCGTATTTCATCGTACATTGACGGGCCAGATCGAGCGCCAACATGCGAGAATCTTTCGTTCTTCCGCCCCAATTGAGCAGATTGCGGTCTCCTACAAGCCTTACAATGAAGTTGTAACCATGGTCGATATAGAACTTGAAGAGATTGTCGCCGTCACCGCCGCGGTCATAAACGAATATGCCACGACCCCCTGTCGTGGATGCGATCTGTCCGACAACCTGTTCTATTTCGTCATTCTCGCTTGTACAATCGGGATGCTCGGAAGACCACAACCTGAGCATCAGCGGAACTATTTTCCTGCAACCGTTTTCACAGGCGATCGCCATGCACAGCGTATACCCCAGATTGTCACCGACCCTGCCTTTGCTTCCATCCCACACCTTCGCGAGATACGGCATCTTCTTCGCATATGTTTTCTGCACATCCGTCGGATCGATGATTATCAACGTATCTTCATGAATCCCGCATGCCGCATCACAGAGGATACTCCCGTGTATCTTTGAGTCCATATCCTCCATGGAGAGATGCCGTTCCAGACGCTCCTGCGTCTTTTTCGCGAGAATATCCTCTTGCAACGTCCTCGCAATTTCGCTCACCAACGTGTCACGCGCGGCCTGTATGCCGAATAGCATCTGCCCGAGAAACTCCATTTTCCATCGGTTGTTCTTGAACTGGGGAGAAAATATCCCCAAATATTTCCGCAGTTGCTCTCGCGTTCTGAAGGCAATTATGTTATCATTTCCCATGTCGGTTCCTTTTGTGGTTTTTTGTGCGTGGTTATTTTACCACATTCAACAACTGGAACCGATTTTTCGCTTATTTCACTTCCCAAAACTCATATCACCCAATAAAACAAGGCCTCTCATTGTTTTTAGGGGTCAAAAACTGGGGATATTCCAAGAATGTGATATACTTTATTTTCGCTATCTATACATACACCAAAAATTTACACCTGGCAAAATAGATTTCACAACTATTTTTGATGCCTTAGCATTACCCTTTGCATCCACCGAAATCGCTAATATTATTTCTGCACCGAATGTCTCATACTCGTAATCCTCGCAATCCTCACACCAATACTCTTCAGCGCCCATAACCCATATACTTGCATCAACCTTACCATTGTCCATATCATACGATAGAGGCAACAAATTCGCAGTAGACCATACTACCGCATGTCCAGGTTCGGAAATAGTAACCTTACCATTCGCACCAAAAGTCAATGTAATACCTCCATCATAATCTATTGAAACAAATAGAGTCTTATCCGTTCCAAATACAGGAAGTGGCAAGTTTGCAGGCTTGGCTATATAAGCATCTTGATAACCATCCCAAGATGCTACCCACTCATCCTCATCCTCATCCTTGCCAACTTCAGCAGCTGTCAATACACCAAGAACAACATCATCATATTCCTGTCGAGAAATCACTGCCGTTCCTCTACAGTATTCATACTCTCCCCATTGCATATCCCATTCAAAAAAGTATTTTTCACCATCAAAACCAAGAGGACCTGTTTTAATTGCAAAACTACCCTCTCCAGGAATACTCTCATTGATTTTAGCAGTTACAGCGCCAGTTTGTGTGATAGTTACCTCAAAGGAACTCGCATCTCCCCAATCATCCCCTTCTGTTATAACACTTCCTCTAAAAGTGCCGACAGCCCATTTCGGCAAAGAATGAGTACGCATAGTAACAGTCGCCGTCTCATTGCCTCGCTTGAACCAAACCGTATAATTTTTATCTGCTTGAGATGGATTACCTTTAATCATACCAGTCTTGGCATCAAAAGTCATTCCATCAGGAAGACCAGAAACCGTCCAACCTTCTAAATTAATACCGCCGAACACTTGATTTATGTCTATAGGCACTCCAAGAGTAAAATCATATCCATTCTCGTAATCAAGGGGTAATTCCCAATGCCGATAATTGGG
>JAZQSZ010000143.1:0-3141 GCA_045630365.1 Paludibacteraceae bacterium
ATAACTCACTGTACGCAGACAATGGTAAACTTTGTTGTGTAGTAATCATTATATCTCTGTTTTTAGACTACAAAGATACTAAAAAAATATGACATACACAAGTATTTTGCAAATTAGTGATAGACTTTTTCAGTGCCCTCTGCTCGTGGCGTTATGGGGTGCACTTAAACTCTCCAAATTCGCTACGCGGATTTGCAACCTATCCGTCACGATCTCGTGACGAAGTGAGCCGTAATTAAGGTAATTTTCCCTCAACCACTCGCACGCAATCTGTTGCCGTAGTTCTTTTTTATCTTGTTTGTTCATAATTCTTTCAATATCTTAAAAATGTATTCTACATATTCTATATCCACATCTATATCCAAATGTATGTGTGCATGTGGTCGCACCCACTTTTTGCTTATTGTCTGTTGGGAGTTGATTAACTCATTGACATCAATCCCAAGACATTCAGCCCACGGCTCGATGTAATCCACAGGTATTGTACCTTGCTTATTGAGCAGTTTGCTCAGTTGTGACACATCCATTTCGATGGCATGTGCCAACGCTGTTTTGGTGGTTGCTTGTGTACTGAGCAAATGGTTGATTCGCTCCTTAATCGATTCGGATTTGATGTGATTTTTCATGCTGCAAAGGTAGTGCTTTTATGTGACATAAATATGGACAATTTGTCCAGAAAAAACAGCAGAATTGGACGATTTGTCCAATTCTGCATACTTTATTTGCCGAAAGGCATAAAAAACTCGCCCAGTTCCGAAGAACTGAGCGAGTAAATGTAATTCAATACATACGATTAATATTGTGTCGTTTGTTAGAAAACACCTGCCAGAAGGAAAGGGATAAATGCTTTCATGGTCAGAAGGATGACGAGATAAGAGTTATTATTTATTTTCGTTCGAAGCGCTTTTTTTCTCGCGCTTCATACGTTCGCGCATATCTGCAGCGATGGTGAATAGGGCTCTACAGTTCATCATATTAGTACTATTTTATGAACACGACCTTTATGCATTTCTTATTTCTAACCTATAGTTTTACACCTAGTACATCGTACTTCACACCCTCTTTGATGATGTAGAGTTGGTCGTCCTGCACCACCTTGCGAATACCGCCGTTTTCTAGCATAACATCCTCAACGGCAGCCCCCAGCTCGAGTTGGTACTCGCATACCACATGCACAGGCACATCGTATGAGTTCACGGCATTCACTTCTAATTTCAGTTTATCGCCTTCTACGCTAACCTCTACCGTACCGCTAACCAAGAAGTAGATAGGAGTGGTCAAATTACCTGCGGCATTCATCGTTGAGTAGAAAGAGTAGCTCACTTGTCCTTGATCGTTCGCACCAGAGCTTGCCTCTACTGTACCTGCTTGCTTGGAGTAATCTATCGTATATGTACCTACAGGAATCACGGTGTTCTCATCCTTCTCGGCATAAAAGAGGAGTGCCAAATAGTTAGCACCATCGTATATATCCAAGGTAAAGCTACCATCCATGTCTTTCAATATTACATAATCCTCTACGGTAAAGGTCTTATCTACTGAGCTGGTCTTCTCATCCAGTGTAAAGTGTGGTTGTGGCAATTCTACATCTGTACTAATCATATATCGTTTACTGTTCTTGCTGACCAACTCTGCATCGACATGAACAATTTTCTCATCGATGGCAGTCACTGTGGCTTTAGCGTCTATTGCAGGCGCATAGATAGTATCGCCATCTACAAACTCGTAAACATATGTGAAGGTCATGATAAAGTCTTCTACCGTGTACTCGCCTGCAAAGTTATCTTGCTCGGCTATAATATCCAAGTATACGAGATAGTCCTCGTTCCTATTGGTGATATAGTAATCGCCACTTTCGCTATACCAGGCTGATTGAGCAGGGGTGTTAAACACGATCTTCACGGTATCGGTTGCCTCAGGGATAACAAAGCTCAGATCCAAGTTGTAGAGCACATTATTTTCGCCCACTACGCCACCCACTATCGTACGCTTATTACCTACGCCAGCTACAGTCAGATTAGCCGCTATTAGGGAGATCTTCTCTTCATCCACTTTATCTTGGATAACACATTCTGAGAGCGAGAAGAAGTCGCTGGTGTACTCGCCAGCAAGCAGAAAATCTCTTGCGCTAAGCTGTACCAGATACTCATCGTTGCTAGCTTCTACGGTGGTATACACCGTTCCAAAGAACTCAAACTCATCGATAAAGAGGTTGGTTGCTATGATGTCAACGGTGTCCACAGGCTCTGCGGCGGTAGGTGCAGCAGCGGCCTCGGTTTGCATAGCTAATGCCTGACGGATAGCCTCTTGCACGAAGTGTTTAGAAGTTTTCTCAATTTGGGTGACATCTAATTTCTTATCCAAATAGATAGGATTGGCGCTGGCAACTAGTACCACGCACATCATCACGAACAAAGTGTAAATTTTTTTCATAAATATTAAATTGTTTATATTAAAGAGAAATCATTTTTGTCTATATCTACCCACATAGCAGAGTCCTCGGGGACTACGCCATTATTCTTTTTCAACTCAGCATCGGTCTCAAACAATGCTTGCCTAGTCTTCCCACGCACACATACAATGGTCAAATTCTGTGCAAAAAATGTGTTCAATAACCTTTGCGCTGCAAAGGTACAGTTTTTTTTCTATTTAGTGAGTGTCCTTAAATTACTACTCTATTACGGGCAGAGTCTGCTGTGCCTGAGTGCGTGGTATAGCGTTGAAGTGCCACCACTCAGATGGCTCCACCTCCCATCCCGCGTGGGTCATTATCTCTCTCAACAGCAGACGGTTTTGCAGTTCACGATAGGTAATCTCACCTGTTTCATATAATTCTTGCTCCATGTCCACGCGCGAACGGTCTCCAAAATAGTCATACTCCGAGCCCATTGGTATAGGGTGTCCAGCGCAATCCACCAAAGCCACATCCACTGCCACGCCATAATTATGTGGGCCGCCTCCACCTTCATGTGGGTTGGCTACAAAATCTTGCAGGTCTGTACCTTCCACTACACTCCACATTTGTTCTTGAATCGAGCGTGGGCGTGCTGCATCATACACCACGAGGTGCAGATCCATTCGCTTGTGGCGCAGATAGTCATTGGCTTTTCTGAGTTTCTCTATGGCTTCTGGCACTAGATA
>JAZQSZ010000144.1:0-5409 GCA_045630365.1 Paludibacteraceae bacterium
CTCGTCCGATACGGATTCTAGTTGCTCCTTGAGTATGATCAATTCTGCTGTACGGGCAGCCAATACCGTAATCACACGGTTACCAGCCGCTTTCAATGCCTTAGCAATAGGCAACATAGGCGCAGCACCTACACCACCGCATGCACAAACCACAGTACCAAAATTCTGAATGTCCGTTGCTTTGCCCAATGGTCCCACCAAGTCTGCCACTTGTTCTCCCACTTCCAAAGCACATAGTTTGCTAGATGATACACCTATACGCTGTACCACTAGAGTGATTGTACCTTTCGCCACATCGGCATCTGCAATGGTCAAAGGCATACGTTCGCCATTTTTGTCCACACGCACGATCACAAAATGTCCTGCTCGGCGACTACGTGCAATCAACGGAGCCTCTATCACTATTTCAGCTACATTCTCCGAAAAGAATCTCTTGGATACGATTGTATTCATAGTTGTAACTATTATTAAACCAGAGTCTTACCTACTGCCTTAGCGATAGGTGCAAGACTCTTATACATCTCTTCAAACTGTGCATGACTCAACTGCTGAGCCGCATCACTCTTGGCTTGACATGGCGTTGGGTGAGTCTCAATCAACAATCCATCTACACCCATAGCCGTACAAGCACGAGCCAAATCTGCTACGCCATAGGCATATCCCATAGCATGACTAGGATCTAATATCACAGGCAGATTACAATGCTCCTTCAACCATGCTACACCGCACAAATCCAATGTGAAACGGGTCTGTGTTTCAAAACTGCGAATACCACGTTCGCACAAAATCACATTCTCATTACCACAACTCATCACGAAGTCCGCAGCATGTACCAACTCCTGTAATGTGGACGAGAAACCACGCTTCAAGATCACAGGTTTACCACATTGACCTGCTGCTGTCAATAGACCATGATCATACATCGCCTTGGCACCTACTTGAACAATATCGGCATACTCAATCACTTTGTCAGCATGCGTAGCATCACGCATCTCGGTAGCAATCAATAGACCATACTTATCGCGCATCTCGGAGAGTAACTTCAAACCATCCTCACCCAATCCACGGAAGGTATAAGGCGATGTACGAGGTTTGTAACTACCCGCACGCAACACTCTGATACCCAACCTCTTGAGCATCTGACATGACTGTTCTATCTGTTCGCGACTCTCCACTGCACATGGACCCGCTATCATAAGTTGATTACCACAATCGCCACCTATATATGTGTCGCCTATCGCTATTCGATGAGTATGATTGAGATAAGCACGAGAGGACAACTGCATATCCGTAGGCATATCCCACACCGCTAACGCCAAATCGGCTATTTCAGCGGGCAAGCAATGCACCGAATGCGAAGTCACCAACACATAGTGCGACTCCTTCTCTATACATAAAGCCTCCAACTGCTCCGCTAGTGCTTGCGCCTGCGAAGAAGGGATGGTATTTGGAAGATGAATGATCATTTATTCTCTATAAACTATTTAAAATCAATAATATGGTGAATCGAAATCACACCTATAATCTCTTTAGAATCCGCATTATCGGTTACAGCCAGAGTAGTGATATTGTACTTATCCATCACAGCTAAAGCATCTGTTAACAACGCATCTTGTGCTATCACTTTATATGTTGGAGTCATAATCTCACGCGCCACAATTTGCACATGACTATACTTCTCTATTGCACGACGCACATCACCATCCGTGATAATTCCAACACAAGCCGCACCATCATACACCATCGTCATACCTAGGTGTTTATCACTCATCTCACCCACTAACTCGCGGAATGGAGTGTCCACATGTACTCGAGGTATATTGGTAGTCATATATTTTTTTACTCGACCTAAGAGTTTTCTGCCCAAGGCACCACCTGGATGATACAACGAAAAATCTTCTGCTTGGAACTTACGTCTCTCCATGAGACATACCATCAGTGCATCACCCATTAGGAGTGTTGCAGTAGTTGATGTAGTAGGAGCTAAACCCAATGGACAGGCTTCATGCTCTACATGAACAGATAGCGCATAGTCCGATCGCAAGGCCAATGGTGACTGCAAGTTACCCGTCATAGCCACAATTGTACAACCTATACGATGTACTGGATCTATTGCGTTCAAGATCTCACTCGTCTCACCACTATTGCTCACTAGGATTACCACATCCTCGCTATTCAACATTCCGAGATCGCCATGCATCGCTTCTGCCACATTCACAAAGATAGATGATGTGCCTGTAGAAGCAAAAGATGCTGCCATCTTGTGACCTATGATACCGGTTTTACCGATACCCATGATCACCACCTTACCCTTACAAGCATAGAGCACCTCGACCACTTGGTCAAAAGTGGTATCTATTGACTCTTGTAAATGTTGCAATTCTGCAATCTCTGCTGCAAATATCTGTTTTGCTCTTTCTGAGTATGTCATAGCTCTGATAATTGCTTGTTCAACTCATCTATTGCTATAGCTTGTTTCAAGATTGTTTCTATATCGCTCAGACGCACCTGATTAGCTGCATCCGAAATAGCATTATCTGGATCAGGATGTACCTCCAAGAATAATCCATCTACGCCTACAGCCAAAGCCGCACGCATCAAATGAGGAACCATCTCTCTGTTTCCACCTGTCACGCCCGCTTGACTACTAGGTTGTTGCACAGCATGCGTAGCATCGAAAACCACAGGACAACCATACTCCCTCATCTTTACCAAGGAAGTCATATCCACTATAATGTTGCCATAACCAAAACTTGAGCCACGCTCCGTCAACCACACTTGAGCAGTACCATCAGAAGCGCCTTTCACCTTAGCTATAGCACCACGCATATCCCATGGAGCCATAAACTGACCTTTCTTCACATTCACCACCTTGCCTGTTTTAGCCGCAGCTTCCAACAAGTCCGTTTGACGTGCCAAGAATGCTGGGATCTGCAACACATCTGCCACCTCAGCGACTTTTGCACACTGCCATGACTCATGCACATCCGTCAAGATAGGCAAACCATAGGTCTCTTTTACCTCTTTTAGGATTGCCAATCCCTGCTCCATACCAACTCCACGTTCAGATGGACTCGTACGATTGGCTTTATCAAAGGAAGACTTGAAATACAACTGCACGCCCAAGCGTTCGCACACCTCTTTCAAGGTAGCGGCAGTCTGCATTACCACCTCACGACTCTCTATGGCACATGGCCCTGCTATCAGAAACATATCCTCTTGCCTCTAAACTCTAAACACTAAACTATTTTGTGTACACACGGATCCAATCTATGCTCATTGCGCCCTTACCAGCTTTTTGCTTTTCTGGCAAATAACTGCGCAAGTAGAGATACATATCCTGTGTTGACCAAGTGTTCTTCACGCGAGCCACCTCTTGATCATTCAAATAGGTTACCACCTCTTTGTCCGTCCATACCAATGTATATATAGCATAACCTTTTACACCCGCGTCATGCAATACTGGCAACACTTTCTCCATTTTCATAACAGTCAATCCCAGAGCGTGTTTCGCATTGCCAGAACATGCGACTTTAGCCTGCAATACTGCTATGTTTTGAGGCAAAGCTTCTTTAGTATGCCATACATCACTCGTATAAGCAAAATCTTGCATCATCATACCCTTGGTTGGGTGCCATGCCGCAGCATTGACTTTCTCTTTCTTCGTTTCTATAGTCATCACACTGGTAGCAACGTGAGTATTTGCACCCTTCACATAAGCTTGCTGTTCGCTCACATGCGAATGGTCTGCCTTCAAGCCTGCAGGATATACCCAACCTGTTGCCCATTGTGCATCCATGCTACTATCAAACTCCTCATTCCAAACCAATTTGTAACTCTCCAATTCTGCTATTTCAGTTTCGGTGTGTTGTTGATAGAACACGACATCTGCATGCTTCGCTAAAGCGTTGAAACGCTTCTCTTGAGCAGCCTCTGGAGTGGTCAACCAACGTTTCTCATTCTTCCAAAAAGCATGCTCTTTTACAAACTCAGGTGCACTAACTTGCTCCAATAATTGCAAATACTCTACCACCTCCGCTTTCTCTTTCCAAGCCTCCTTATGAAACATTCGATAAAGCAACACAGCACCCTTAGACTTTGCTTGCTTGAACTGCGCCATCAATTTAGCCTCAGGTGTATCAGCATACTTAGTTGTGGTCAAAATATTCTTTTTGGATTGAAACTCCTGCGACTCTACCAGCATTTTCAACTGCTTGTATTCTGCTAACACATCACTCTTCTCTACCTGACGATAGCGAACGATCATAGCTTGTTGATCTAACAACCATTGCTCAAAAACCTTGGTCTTTTGCATATCTTTTTTATTTTTCAATTTTTTATCTTTAAATTCTGTATTCTCTCCTTCAATTCGTCCATGGAATCCACAAACTGCGGAGCACATTGTTCTACCTTGGGCAAGAAATGCAACGCACGCATATGCTCTGCTTGCTGCTTCAGTCCCTCATAGAACCCTTCATGATTCAGTACAAAGATCGGTTTGTTATGTTCGCCCACCGTACCACTCGCAATAACATCCATCATCTCGTCAAGTGTGCCATAACTGCCTGGCAGACATACAAAACAATCTGCCACGGTACGCATCATTTGTTTGCGAGCACTCATATTAGCCACCACATACAGCGCATCACAATTATTCGCCATACGCTTAGCAGCTATGATTCGTCGCGGAATCACTCCTACAACTTTTCCGCCCGCAGTCTTTACCGCATCACTCACACGAGTCATCAATCCACCCGTAGCGCCACCATACACCAAAGTATGACCCTCAGCAGCAATCCAAGCACCTAGTTCTTCACCTAATGCCAGATATGCCGCTGGTATCATATCCTTTGCACTACAATAAACGGCTATCTTCATACCTAAACACTAAACCAGATTACGCGTCAATCTTAGCGTAGGTAGCGTTCTTCTCAATGAACTCGCGGCGAGGAGCCACATCATCGCCCATGAGCATAGCTATGGTACGATCGGCTTCTGCTGCATTCTCAATAGTTACTTTCTTCAAAAGACGACGCTCTGGATCCATTGTAGTCTCCCACAATTGCTCATCAGACATCTCACCAAGACCTTTGTAGCGTTGGGTCTTAATGAGTTTCTCATCACCATTAGCATGCTTCATAATGAAGTCATGGCGTTGTTGGTCGTTCCAGCAATACTCTTTGTATGTGCCTTTGCTGCACAAGTAGAGTGGAGCCATAGCAATATACAAGTGACCTTGCTCAATAACCTCTTTCATATGACGGAAGAAGAGGGTCATAATCAATGTCGCAATGTGCGCGCCATCCACATCGGCATCCGCCATAATAATAACCTTATGATAGCGAATCTTACTTAAATTCAACGCCTTAGGATCATCTTCTGTACCAAAAGTAATACCCAATGCAGTGA
>JAZQSZ010000145.1:0-6775 GCA_045630365.1 Paludibacteraceae bacterium
AGCAATGCCATAAGCATCGGTTTGATGTATCGTGGCACATAACCATGTGGCGAAGCCAATCCCTTGCAGACAGAAACCGCAAAACAATCCATGGCAAGACCTATGGCGAGAAGTATGATGGTGAGAATACTCATATCAACAAATTAACACTACAACACAAATACTCTTATTATCAACAACATAAACAACTTAATTTCAACAACTACTGCGCGCGCCAACATGCGCTTGCCATGAAATTGCTATGATGATCATCTCTCCTCGCCGCTCGCGGTGTTGGCGAGCGGAATGTTGTTGACTAATATAATGTTGTTATTGTTGTTGATTACATAATTAGCGTTTGGTGCGATAGCGGGCAGAAACTTTGCCCTTGGCGATATTGGTGAGTTTGGTTTTGACAAACTGACGACGGATAGGAGAAATACGATCGGTGAAGACATGTCCCTCAAGATGGTCGTACTCATGCTGAATAATACGAGCAGCAAAGCCATCATACGTCTCCGTATGCTCGGTGAAGTTCTCATCCATATAGCGAATAGTAATGCTAGCAGGACGAATAACATTCTCAGAAATACCAGGAAGTGATAGACAACCCTCAGAGAATGTGGTGTCTTCTTCGCTCTCCTCAATAATCTCTGGATTGATAAATACCTTCTTAAAGTCTTGACACTCAGGATAATCCTCTGCTAATTCAGTTCCATCAACGATAAAAAGACGGATAGCTTTGCCAATCTGAGGAGCCGCCAAACCGCAGCCTTCAGCCACAGCTAATGTCTCCCACATGTCAGCGAGGAGTTGGTTAAGGTCAAGCGACACAGGAGTGATGTCTTCTGTGGGCTTGCGCAACACAGGTTGACCGTATAAATATATTGGTAATATCATGTTGTTAAATGTTGAATGTTGAAAGTTGAAAGTCGAATGTCGAAAGTTGAATGTCTAATGTCTAATGTTGAATGTTGAGAGACTGGGGATACAGCTTCGCTGATTTCATTGACTTTCGACTCTTGACTTTCAACTTTAGACTCATTGACTTTAGACTTATCTTATGCTATCTAGATAACCTTCAAGGATGATACAAGCAGCGATTTTATCTACTACAGACTTATCTTGGCGTTGGCTTTTCTTCATGCCTCCTGCAATCATAGCCTGATGGGCTATAACAGAAGTAAAGCGTTCGTCATATTCTTTGAGAGGCATATTAGGAAAGACTTTCTTAAAGCGATTGATAAATGGTTGGATATATTGCATAGACTCAGAATCCTCGCCACTCATTTGGTATGGATGACCTATAACCACCTCATCTACAGTCTCTTTGGTAAAATAGTCTTTTAACCACTCCTCCAATGTATGAGTTGGAATAGTAATAAGAGGATTAGCCGTTATACGGAGTGGATCCGTAACGGCTAATCCTGTTCGCTTGCGACCGAAGTCAATTGCAAGAATTCTACCCATTAGTCTGCAAGAGCTTCGTACTTATCGTTCATACCGAGACGATAGTAGAGAGAGCGGAGAGAGCGCTTGTAATCGTAGTTATCTGGCTCAAGCTCATAAGCCTTCTCGAAGTATTTCAACGCATTTTGGAAAGCTGCATCTGCTTTCTTCTTCTCTACTGCATATGCCTTAGCATCCAAGTATGCAGCGTCATCGTTGATCTTATTGCCCAGATCTACATATGCAAAACCAAGGCTAGATACGAAGAGAGCATTGTTTGGCTCAAGTGCGATAGCTTGATCAAAAGCAGCAAAAGACTCATCAAAGCGTCCAATACGAGCAAGAATAGATCCCTTAGAGTTGTAATATTGACCTACACCTGGCTCACGTTGAATAGCAAGATCAAGGTACTCAACAGCTTTATCCTCTTGGCCAGAGTTAATGTACAGGTTAATAAGGTTTTGCATAAACCATGGCTCCTCAGGGAAGAGATTAATGCTATTTTGAATTGACTCGATTGCCTTTACAGTATCACCTTGCTCCAAATAGATTTGGTAGATATACTCGTTAGCATAAATAACCTCTTTGCGAAGCGCATTAGCCGCAGCATGCTCGCTATTCATACGATCAAGAGTTGCAATAGCATCAGCATAGCGTTCTGCCTCATATGCAAAACGACCAGCATAATAGAGGCAAGTGTAGTAACTTGAATCACGGAGTAATTTAGCTGCCTCCTCTGGATAATCTTGCATAATCTTCAATTCAGGAATATTAACATGTGTAATAAACATGTCGTATGCCAAAGCAGGGTCATTTGCCTCATACGCATTAAAACCAGCGCTAATGAGCACTGAGGTGTTATAGTACTCGATTACTTTAGGCAAGATCAACTTAGGAGTACGAGTATCGTATTTAGCTTTACCCTTTTTGTCATAGGTTGGTACAAGCGCCAACTCATATGCTTTCTCCCAATAGTTGAGGGACTCCATAACAGAAGCGCCCCATGCATCAATGTCAATATTACGTCCCATTTGACGATTGAGGTTATTGGTATCAAACTCTTTGTAACCAATATATCCAGCTACATACCATGTATTAGCTTGGTCTTTTGTTTCTTCATCTTGCAATGCATCGCTGATAGCCACGCGAGCAGCTGAATAATCAGGAGTCTCAGCCTCTACCAAATTGCGAGCCTTACTTACGTTAGCTTTTTGTGCAAAGCAGCCTGCGCCTACAAGCACGAGAGCTGCAAGAAAAATGGATTTTTTCATATTGTTTAAAGTTTTAAAAGTTTTCTATATTATTCTTCTGCGGTAGTTGTTTCCTCTGTACTTACCTCTTCTGCAGTTGGTTCTTCGGTCTCCTCCTTAGGAACTACGCAGCCGAACATAAGGGTATCGTTGCGCTTTTGGAGCTCAATGAGTTTCACACCTTGAGTAGCACGACCAAGCACACTAATTGAGGACATATCCATACGGATTGCAGTACCTGACTTGGTAATGAGCATAAGATCTTGATCATCATTAACTGCCTCCATACCAATGAGGTTACCAGTCTTATCTGTAAGATTCATTGTCTTCACACCCTTACCGCCACGGTTGGTGATACGATAGATTGGTTCGCCGGTCTCATCATCAAGCATGGTGCGTTTGCCATAACCCTTATCAGAGATCACAAGCACTGTATCCTTGCTACCCTCCTCTACGCAGATCATACCTACTACGCGGTCTTGACCATCCTCATCGAGTTTGATTGCACGAACACCCGTTGCTGTACGGCCCATAGGACGAACAGTATCCTCTGGGAAGCGTACTACCTTACCATTGTAAGAAGCTACCAACATTTGGCTCTTACCATCGGTCAATGTCACACGAATCAAACGATCGCCCTCACGCAAACCGAGCGCAATAATACCATTCGCACGTGGACGACTATAAGACTCCAATGTGGTCTTCTTCATCAAACCATCCTTCGTAGCGAAGATTAGGTAGTGGTTATCCACATATTCTTGATCATTGAGATTCTTCACATGGATAAATGCGCAAACCTTGTCGCCTTTCTGGATATTGATCATGTTTTGGAGTGCACGACCCTTAGATTGGCGGTTGCCCTCTGGGATATCGTAAACCTTGATCCAATATAGGCGACCTTGCTCTGTGAAGAACATCATCGTTGAGTGCATATTCGCTTGGTGTACATACTCGATGAAGTCCTCATCGCGCGCAGCACTAGCCTTAGCACCTACTCCACCACGACCTTGTTGACGGAACTCAGTCAATGGAGTACGTTTGATATAACCCAAGTGAGAAATAGTAATCACCATATCGTCGTCAGCGTACATATCCTCAGGGTTAAACTCGGTAGCCATCTTGATGATACGTGTACGACGCTCGTCGGCATATTTCTCTTTGATCTCTACGAGTTCGCTCTCAATCACCTCATAACGCATAATCTCGTTGTTGAGTAACTCGTTGAGGTGTTTGATGAGCTCTTGCAATTTTGCATACTCTTGCTTCAACTCCTCAATACGCAAGCCTGTCAATTGTGACAAGCGCATATCCACGATTGCTTTAGACTGGAGGTTATCCAAACCAAAGCGCGCTTCCAAATTGCTTTGTGCCTCCGCTGGAGTACGGCTCGCACGGATAATACGAACAACCTCGTCGATATTATCTACGGCAATGATCAATCCCTCCAAGATGTGTGCACGCTCTTCTGCCTTACGCAAGTCGTACTTGGTACGGCGAATCACTACATCCATACGGTGCTCGATGAAGTTAGCCACCATATCGTGCAAGTTCAGCAACATAGGACGACCCTTCACGAGTGCAATACTATTCACAGAGAAACTAGATTGCAATGCTGTATATTTGTAGAGTTTATTGAGTACCACTTGCGCATTGGCGTCACGCTTGATCTCGATAATCACGCGTACATCGCGCTTAGACTGGTCACTAATACCAGAGATACCCTCAATCTTCTTATCGTTAACCAAGTCAGCAATATTCTTCACAAGGTCAGACTTCACTACGCCATATGGCAACTCGCCAATCACGATACGCTCGCGACCATTATCCTCGGTCTCAATCTCTGCCTTAGATCGGATAATGATACGTCCACGACCTGTCTCATATGCATCGCGCACACCTTGGTAGCCATAGATAGTACCACCAGTTGGGAAATCAGGGGCTTTGATATGCTCCATAAGTTCAGCCACAGTAATTGGCTCCACTTCAGGATTTTGAATGCGCTCTATGGCATTCTTCACATATGCCACGCAACCATCAACCACTTCGCCCAAGTTGTGTGTAGGCATATTGGTAGCCATACCTACGGCAATACCACTAGCACCATTCACCAACAAGTTAGGGAAGCGACATGGCAATACTACAGGCTCCTTCAACGAGTCGTCGAAGTTCAACTGCATATCTACAGTATCCTTCTCGATATCGCGAAGCATCTCCTCAGCCAATTTGCTCAATCGTGCCTCGGTATAACGCATAGCCGCAGCACCGTCACCGTCAATTGAGCCAAAGTTACCTTGACCATCCACCAATACACTACGCATATTCCATGGTTGCGCCATACGCACCAATGTTCCATAGATACTACTATCGCCGTGTGGGTGGTACTTACCCATTACCTCACCGACGATACGCGCGGATTTCTTAGTAGGTTTATCGCTGGTGTTTCCCAGCTCATTCATTCCGAAGAGTACACGGCGGTGAACAGGTTTAAAACCGTCACGCACATCTGGCAAAGCACGTGCCACAATGACACTCATCGAATAATCGATGTACGAGGTTCGCATTTCCTCGTCAATCTTCACAGGAATAATTCTGTCGTTGTCAATCATTTATTTTAAAAGTTTAAAAGTTTCAAAAGTTTGCGAAGCTTCTTTTTCCCTAAAGCAAGTCATTTTTTAAGGAACACGCACCTTATGCGCGCACGAAACCACGGTGCAAAATTACAACATTTTTTTGATATACCAAAATTTTCGCGTATTTTTTTGTATTTTTCTTTTCGGCTCCCCCTCGGGAAGCGACACAAAATGCCTTAAAACGCAAATAAATGGTATTTAAGGCAAACTTATATACCTTTTTACACGAACGCGCGCGTACACACGAGAGCTCACAACAAAAGTTCAAAAAACAGCAAACGCACAAAAACCATAAATTATCCACACAAAACTTGCATATGTCCTTTTTTTTTCTTATCTTTGCAGCCGATTTGAAGTTTGATAGAAATTCAAAGAAAAAGATTAGTAATACAAAGTATTAATTTCCACAACCGATAGACAATTTGGTATGAAAAATATCGCATTTATAGTCAATCCCGTTTCGGGTACAAAAACAAAGAATAGGGTTACGAAACTCATTCGAGAATTGTTAAATAAAGAACTCTTTTCTCCGACCGTTGTCGTGACAGAATATGCAGGTCATGCTACGCAATTAGCTCAGCAGTTTGCGTTAGAAGGTTACTACGCGGTGATTGCAGTAGGTGGCGATGGTACAATCAATGAAGTCGGTAAAGGATTATGCGGAACGAACACAGCATTAGGTATAATCCCTAATGGTAGTGGTAATGGATTTGCACGCCATCTGGAAATCTCTACCCGTATGAATCGTGCCATTGAGATGTTGAACACATCCGAGGTTATTAGCGTAGATTATTGCACGGTTAATGACATCCCGTTCTTCTCTACATTTGGTGTAGGTTTTGATGCATTAGTAGCTCAAGATTTTAGTAGCACTAGCAGAGGTCTAAAAGGATATATCGAAAGTATTTTCAAGGATATTTTCCAATACAAACCAGAGCAATATCATTTGCAAGGTGAGGGTATAGATTTGACTACTAGTGCATTTTTGATTAACTTTGCCAATGCTAGTCAATGGGGATATGACGCATGCATAGCTCCTAAAGCAAGCATACAAGATGGTTGGATGGATATCGCTATTGTGAGTGAATTTCCATTGATTAAAGCACCAGAATTGGCATGGCAATTATTCACCAAGAGCATTGACGAAAACCATTACATGCACACTATCCGCACTAAAGAGATCATGCTGATGCGCGAAAACGAATCCAGTCCAGTACATATCGACGGCACCCCTACTCAAATGGCGAAAGATTTGCACATTAAGATCGTAGAAGATGGACTCAAAGTGTTGGTCAAGAAGAGATTTTAAACAATAAACTTAGAATAAGAATATGACAATTAAAATTATCAATAAAAGTACAAATCCACTGCCACGATACGAAAGCGAACAGGCAGCTGGTATGGATATTCGTTGTAATATCCAAGAAGCAATTACATTGCAACCACTTGAACGCAAGTTAATCCCAA
>JAZQSZ010000146.1:0-25633 GCA_045630365.1 Paludibacteraceae bacterium
GAGTGGTGCGAGCACCACGATTGAGCGACAATCTGCTAGATGCCAATAGAAAGCCAAAAGGTCATAAAAGTTTTTAATGTATACGTCCTTTAATGCTAACGAGTAAAACGTGCAATTTTTAAAAGAAACCTCACATTGACACCTAAATTGACAATAATTGTCTTAAAAACATTCAGTGTCAACTCGAATATAGTTCCCTATTATTTTAGGTCGTCTATTGTCGAGCTACTGTGTAGGTAACGAATAGTGTGGTTATTGTATGGTTATTGTGTGGTGCGCACGGTAGTTTTGCCTGTTTAGTCGTATAGCAGAGTGTAGATCTTTTCGGGAGCGAATACTTCGTTAGCTACCTCTTGCAGTTGAGCAGGAGTGATTTGTTGCACCTTAGCAAATGTCTCTTGCCATGCAGGAGCATGATGATGATAGAGCATCTGCTTGGCCATCGCCAAGGCATTATTCTCTTGGTTCTCTGCAGAAATAGCCATCTGTCCCTCCAATTGGCGCAAGGCGCGCTGGAGCTGTGCGCTCGTTAGCGTTGTCTCGCGTAGGTTGCGCAGCTCTTTGTGGCAGAGGTCAAGGCATTGCTCCTTATGTTGTGGTTCGCAGGCAAGGTAGATATTCCAATAGCCCGTATCACTCAACGGTACTGACTGAGAATCAATGTTATATACTAATCCATGTTTTTCGCGCAGACTCAGATACAATCGGCTAGACATACTGCCGCCACCCAAGATATTGTTCAAGAGGTACATGGTTAGTTGCTTGGGATGGCCAATAGGGTAGGCGTGCGATCCGAGCATAACGTGTGTTTGGTGAGTGTGGCGGCGGTAGGTGCGGGTGGTCGCATTAGAAGCACTAGTGTGACTAGAAGTACTAGTGGCACTAGTAATACTAGCAGTATTAGGAATCTCTCCTAATTCGCGTTCTACGGCGGCGATGACTTGCTGGGTGGTGACATCGCCAAGGACGAAGAGCACCATGCGCTCGGGGCGATAGTTCATTTTCATCCAATTGAGGGCAATATCAGGGGATTTGGATATGCGACGAAGAGTCTTCTTCGTACCAAGTATAGGCATGGCTAATGAACTACCCTCAAAAATCATGTTCTCAAAGTCATCGTAGATGAGTTCGCTAGGAGAGTCGTTGTAACTCTCAATCTCGTCAAGGATGACGGTCACCTCTTTGTCAGTCTCGCGCTTGTTGAATGTCGGACGGAGCACCATTTCTGCTAGAAGGTGCAAAGTGGTGCGGAAGTGGTTGCGCAGGGTAGCGGCATAGAAAGTGGTCTCCTCTTTGGTGGTATAGGCATTGATCTCGCCACCAATGCCCTCTATATGATTGATGATCTGGCGAGCGGTATAGTGCTCTGTACCCTTGAAGACACAATGCTCGATATAGTGCGCCATACCATTCTCGTTGGGAAGTTCGTGGCGAGTGCCTGCACCCACCATTATTCCTACATATACAACTGGAGAAGTGGTCTTTCGGTGGACAATTTGCAGTCCATTGGGTAAATTATGATAAAAAGTATTGTTCATATCCTAATAAAAGCAAAGTTTTTGCTATTTTATTTGCGTATGTGCTTTTTTTGTTGTACCTTTGCACCCGATTTATGCGGCATTGGCGGAATTGGTAGACGCGCTAGACTTAGGATCTAGTTTCGAGAGGAGTGAAGGTTCGAGTCCTTTATGCCGCACATCGGGTCAAGTGACCCGATTTTTTGTATAAAATATACTGCTTATAACAAATATTAATATTAGTTCTCAATTCTTTATGAAATTTAAATCATTATTCTTTGTGCTTCTACTCGCTTGTGTGATGACAAGTTGTTTGGATAATGTGGAGTCACACAGTACACCTGAAATGGGATTTGGTCTGTTGTATGTAAATCCTATATTTGTAAACGATACGCTTGTTGGCGCGAAAGATACATTAGGAGAGCATTACAATCTGGAACTAGGTATGTCCTATCTGGACACTCTGCAATTGGGCGATACGCTGATGTTCCCTGCTGCATTTGCGTCGCGTATGAATTATTTGGTTAGTATTAATGCAACTTATGATACTACGCGTGTGAATTTGTGGTTTGATGTTAATATGGATGATGAATATGCAAAGAAGGTTTTGCTACCAAGTTCTACACCAGAAAAAGGTATCTTGTTGTTCAATCCGATGTGCTTGCAATACGTACAATTTCCTGTTTATATAACCCCTGTAGAAGCTGGTTCATATCCCATCAAGATGTCGGTAATTAGTGATTCCAAATACTCTACTAGACATGCCATCTTTACATTGCCTGTAAAGTGATTCCACTTTTAACCTTGCTTCTTGGCTTCTTGCCAAAGGGCTTCCATCTCATCTAGGGTCATGTCTTTCAGCGACTGACCCTTTTCTTTTGCCTGTTGCTCGATATAATTAAATCGTTTGATAAACTTTGCGTTTGTCTTTTCCAATGCGTTGTCAGGACGAACATTGTAGAGGCGAGCGGCATTAACAAGTGCAAAGAACAAGTCTCCCATCTCCTCGGTGGCTTTCTCCTCGTCCATATTTTCAACCTCTGCTTCAAACTCTGCGATCTCCTCTTTGACCTTAGCCCATACATCTTCGCGCTTCTCCCAATCGAAGCCTACATTGGCTACCTTGTCTTGAATGCGGTATGCCTTCACCAGGGCTGGGAGTGCATCAGGGATACCAGCGAGAACAGTTTTGTTGCCGCCTTTCTCTTTGAGCTTTACTTGCTCCCACATCTCGCATACCTCTTTCGCGTTGTTGGCTGCAAACTCGCCATATACGTGAGGATGGCGGAAAATCAGCTTGTCGCAAATCTTGTTGCAGACATCAGCCATGTCAAATGCCCCCAACTCACTACCAATCTTAGCATAGAAGACCACATGCAGCAGCACATCGCCCAACTCTTTGCTGATCTCGTTCATGTCGTTTTGCAGCAGGGCAGTGGCCAATTCGTAAGTCTCTTCTATAGTGTTCTGACGCAGACTTTCGAAAGTCTGCTTTCTGTCCCAAGGACATTTCTCACGCAGTTCATCCATCACCGTCAGCAGACGGTCAAATGCTTTCAGTTGTTCTTCTCTTGTATGCATAGTTGTGTAGAATTGTTTAGAGTTGTTCAGCGTTGTTTAATATTGTATTTCCTTGGCTATCCATTTGGGCATAGGTGAATTGTTGCCAGCAGTCGCCTAGTATCATGATTCGGCTATTACGACTGAGCATCAAATCCAATTCTATATGACGATGACCAAAGATATAATAATCGTGGTGATTACCCTTTTGTTCTTGTTCTTTGGCGAATAGTACCAGTTCCTCTTTGTCTTCTCCTTTGTAGGGGCAAGGACGCGCCAATTCTTTTAGGCGACTATTTTTAGCCCACTCATAACCGAATTCATTCGCCCATGCGGGGGGCAATAATCGAAATAAGAATTGTAGGATTGGGTTGTGGAATACTCGGCGCAAGAAGATAAAATTTCGTATTTTCTTCTGTACTTTCTTGGGCAACTGCTCAATGTAGTTGCTCGGCACCAATCCATCGCCATGAGCCAAAAATATTTTCTTGCCATGGATCACTATGCTTTCGGGCTTGCGGTGAACCACTACTCCTGTTTCTTTCGCCAACCAACCAAAGGTCCAAATGTCGTGATTACCGATAAAAAAGTGTATTTCAATGCCTTGGCTTGTGAGTTTGCGGAGTGTCTGCAAGAAAGGGTGGTATTGCTCTTTGCTCTTGTCGTGCCAGAAATACTCGCACCAAAAGTCGAATATATCTCCAAGCAAGTAGATCGCACGCGCATCTTTTGCCATGCTTTGTAGCATGTCAATCAAGGTCTGCTGGTGGGCTTGTGGATTTTCTATTGCCCTAGAGCCTAGATGTGCATCGCTCAGAAAATATACCATACCTCTAACCTATCGCCTTTAACCTACAAAAAGCCGAGTTCCAACTTAGCTTCTTCCGACATCATATCTTTGTTCCACTCTGGATCAAAGACAATATTCACATTCACCGTCTCAATGCCATCAATTGATCCCACTTTTTGCTTCACATCTTCCACCAAGAAGTCTGCTGCAGGGCAGTTCGGTGCGGTCAGGGTCATATCGATATTGCATATCCCATCGCCTGGTAAATCGATGCGGTAAATAAGTCCCAAATCGTATATATTTACAGGTATCTCGGGGTCATATACCGTTTTTATCATTCTGAGTACCTGTTCTTCTAATTCTAAAAACTCATTCATTGTTGTTATATCTTTTTTATACACGAATGTTGTTCATCTATCCAATCAAAATAACCTACAAAAGTACTGCTTTTTTTGCACTTGTGCAAACAAAATAGAAAAAATCTATGCTAAAAATCTACGAAGCAAACAACACCTGCCATTTTGGCAGGAAAAAGGAAGAAAATAATGCCATAATCACTTTGGCAAAGTTTTTGTATAACCATTCATGTCTTAATGACAAATACTAACTGTTAAATACTAATAATCTATATTATGAGCAAAAAAGGTAATATCGGGGTAACATCAGACAATATCTTCCCCGTCATCAAAAAGTTTCTCTATTCCGATCACGAGATTTTTCTGCGTGAGTTGATTTCCAACGCAGTAGATGCTACACAGAAATTAAAAACCCTCGCTTCAGTCGGCGAAGCCAAAGGCGAACTAGGCGATACACGTGTACGCGTGCTTATTGATAAAAAGAAGAAGACCCTCACGGTACAAGACCATGGTATCGGTATGACTGCAGAGGAGGTAGATAAATACATCAACCAAATTGCCTTCTCAGGTGCCGAGGAGTTTGTTAATAAGTACAAAGATAATGCCCAAGCTATCATTGGTCACTTTGGACTCGGTTTCTATTCTGCCTTTATGGTGGCAGACAAGGTAGAGATTTTCTCTCTCTCTTACCAAGAGGATGCGAAGGCAGTACATTGGTCATGCGACGGATCACCAGAATACACAATGGAAGAGACGATCAAAGCAGACCGAGGAACGGATATCGTGCTCCATATCAACGAGGAATATACTCAGTATTTGGAAGATGCCACTGTGGAAGGCTTACTCACTAAGTATTGCAAGTTCTTGCCTGTGGAGATTGCATTTGGCATGAAGAAAGAGTGGAAGGACGGTAAGCAAGTGGAGACTGGCGAGGAAAATATCATCAACGATATCAACCCTGCTTGGACACGCAAACCTGCTGACCTCACCGAGGAGGATTATACCAAGTTCTATCATCAACTCTATCCTCATCAAATGGATGAACCACTCTTCCATATTCACCTCAATGTGGATTATCCATTCAACCTCACGGGTATCCTCTACTTCCCTCGTATCAAGAATAATATTGATATTCAGCGCAATAAGATCCAACTCTATTGCAACCAAGTGTTTGTAACCGACGAGGTGGAGAATATCGTGCCACAATACTTGACCCTCCTTCATGGTGTGATTGATTCGCCAGATATCCCATTGAATGTAAGCCGTTCGTACTTGCAGAGCGATAATAATGTGAAGAAGATCTCTAGCCATATCACCAAGAAGGTGGCTGACAAATTGGCAGAGATTTTCCGCAACGACCGCGAAGACTTCGAGAAGAAATGGGACGATATCAAGCTCTTTATCCAGTATGGTATGCTTAGCGACGAGAAGTTCTACGACCGCGCTATTGGCTTTGCCCTCTTGAAGAACTTGGATAGCAAGTACTTTACTTTTGAGGAATACAAAGCACAAGTCAAAGATGCTCAGACAGATAAAAATGGCGACTTGATCATTCTTTATGCGCAAGATGCCGATGCAAGTTATGCATATATCCAACGTGCGAAGGAGAAGGGTTATGATGTGCTTCTCATGGATGGCGAATTGGATGTACATGCGATGTCTCAACTCGAGCAAAAGAGCTATGGCGATGGCTCTAACGACAAACAACAGATGATTCGTTTCGTTCGTGTGGACTCAGATGTGATTGAGAACATTATCCAAAAAGAAGATAAGGCGAAAGTAGAACTCACCGAAAGTGAGGAGAATGCTTTGCGCTATAGTTTTGAGACTCTGTTGCCAAAAACCGATAAAACCCGCTATGATGTAAGTTTGGAAGCCGTTTCGGTGGATGCACTTCCTGTATTCCTCACTCAAAACGAGTTCATGCGCCGCATGAAAGAGATGTCGGCTCATCAACAAGGCATGTCCTTCTACGGTAATATGCCAGACCAATACAACTTGGTTATCAATACTGCCAACGACAAGGTGAAAGCATTGCTCAACGAGATTACTGCTGCGTGTGGTGAGCAAACCACCCCAATCGTGGAGCAGATTGCTGCTAAACAAGCCGAGGAAAAGACTTTGCAAGAGGCGCAAAAGGGCAAGAAGGATGCTGACTTGACCCAAGAGGAGAAGGATGCAGTAACCAATATCACCAAAGAATTGGCTGCTCTTAAGCAACAGCTCAAGGAGCAATATGGTGCGTATGCTGCTACTTCCGACAAACTCCATCAACTCATCGATATCGCCCTGTTGGCTGCTGGCCAACTCAAAGGCGAAGCATTAGCGAAGTTTGTCAATCGTTCAGTAGAGTTGCTCTAAATCCTTAAGGCATAACTTAATATGTATCCCCGACGACTATTTTTCGTCGGGGATTTTGTTTATCTTTGTGACATAAACGTTATTCGGATTTGTGTATGTCCTTTTTTTTTTGTACCTTTGCACCGCAAAGGTATTTGTGCGAATGAAGAATAACTCCAACAACATACTCGTCACGGGAGCACGTGTGCATAATCTTAAGAATGTAGATGTGCTGATTCCGCGAGATAAACTCGTGGTAATCACTGGTTTGTCGGGTAGCGGTAAATCGTCATTGGCATTCGATACCATCTTTGCCGAGGGGCAACGACGCTATATGGAGACGTTCTCTTCCTACGCGCGTGGATATATAGGTACGATGCAACGCCCCGATGTGGACAAGATCACAGGTCTCTCGCCTGTCATCAGCATTGACCAAAAGACCACGTCGCGCAATCCGCGCTCTACTGTAGGAACGGTCACCGAAGTGTATGACTTCCTGCGACTTCTCTTTGCCCGCGCTGCGGATGCATACTCCTATGCTTCGGGCGAAAAAATGGTGCAATATACGGATGATCAGATTATTGACCTTATTTTGTGTGAGTATGCTGGCCAAAAGGTATTGGTACTTGCGCCTATGGTCAACAACCGCAAAGGACACTACAAAGAGCTTTTTGAAACCATCCGTCGAAAGGGGTATCTGCATGTGCGTGTCGATGGCGAGGTGCTGGAGATTACTCCAGGAATGAAGCTCGATCGCTACAAGAATCACACCATCGAAGTGGTCGTTGACCGCCTCAAACTCAAAGGCGAAAACGAGGAGGACCTCAAGCGCTTGCGCGCCACAGTGGACAAAGCCATGACCCAAGGCGATGGCGTGATGGCGCTGACCCTACCGCACTCTCCCTCCAAGGGAGGGAATACTCCCCAAAATGGGGAGACTGAGGGCATTCGCTACTTCTCTCGCCACCTGATGTGCCCTACTACGGGCATGAGTTATGCCGAGCCTGCACCACATACTTTCTCGTTCAACTCGCCACAAGGGTGGTGCCCTTGTTGTAGAGGACTAGGACGAGTTAAGACCTCCGATGTGTCTGAAAAATCTGAGGAGTCCGACTTCTCTGACATCCTCCGTGATGATGACAACTGGTACACCCGTATGTTGGCATATGTGCAGCAGGACGATGACGAGAAAGATGACAAGGAAGAAGATACTTGGACCACTTGCCCAGTATGCCAAGGTCAACGCCTCAACCGCGAAGCATTGAGCTTCCGCATTGCGGACAAGAACATAGCAGAACTCTCGGCAATGGATATCACGGATTTGCGCGCATGGTTGATGAATGTGCCTGCTAAGCTAACCAACAAGCAACGCGCAATAGCAGAGCCAATAATCAAAGAGATCATTTCCCGTTTGGGTTTTATGCTCAGCGTGGGATTATCATATTTATCCCTCTCTCGTTCATCAGACAGTCTGTCTGGTGGAGAGAACCAGCGTATCCGTTTGGCAACGCAGGTGGGTAGTAAGTTGGTGAACGTGCTATATATTTTGGACGAGCCAAGTATTGGATTGCACCAGCGTGATAATCAGCGTCTTATTGATTCGCTCAAGCAACTGCGCGACATGGGAAACTCCGTGATTGTAGTGGAACATGACGAGGATATGATGCGTCAAGCGGATTATATTGTCGATATAGGTCCTAAAGCAGGACGCTTGGGCGGACATATTGTCTTTAGCGGTACTCCTGCGGAATTGCTAAAAGCAGATACCCTTACAGCCAAGTACCTCCGTGGCGAGTTAAAAGCAGCAATAGCCACACCAGATAATCCGAATCACCCAGACAATCCGGTTTTGACCTTACACGGTTGCCGTGGTAACAACCTCAAGGGCGTAGATGTGGCATTTCCTCTTGGGCAGATGATTGCGGTAACAGGCGTAAGTGGTAGTGGTAAATCCACGTTGGTCAATCAGACTCTTTATCCTATCTTGAGCCAACATTTCTACCGCAGTCTGCGTGCGCCTTTGTCATATGATAGCATTGAGGGATTGGAGCATATCGACAAGGTTATTGCGGTGGACCAGTCGCCAATTGGTCGCACACCACGCAGTAATCCAGCTACTTACACAGGCGTATTTACCGACATTCGTAACCTTTTTGCGCAGTTGCCAGAGAGTAAGATTCGTTCTTGGAAAGCAGGTCGCTTCTCATTCAATAATACCGGCGGACGCTGCGAGGAATGCAATGGCAATGGCTATAAAACGATCCAAATGCACTTCCTCCCCAACGTGTATGTCCCTTGCGAAGTATGTGGTGGTCAACGCTACAATCGCGAGACATTGGAGGCTCGCTTCAAAGGTAAGTCCATTGCTGATGTACTCGATATGACCATCAACCAAGCGGTAGAGTTCTTTGAGAGTCAACCATATATCCTGAAGAAAATCAAAACTTTGCAAGATGTTGGTCTAGGATATATCAAACTAGGACAACCTTCTACTACGCTTTCGGGTGGTGAGAGCCAACGCGTGAAACTGGCAACCGAACTGGCGCGTCCTGGCACGGGCAAGACTCTATATATCTTGGACGAGCCCACTACGGGTTTGCATTTCGAGGATGTTCGCGTACTGATGGGTGTCTTGCGCCGTTTGGTGGATAAAGGAAATACGGTGATTATTATTGAGCACAACCCTGATGTGATTCGCTCGTGCGACTATCTGATCGATATGGGCCTTGATGGAGGTCGTGATGGCGGCACTGTAGTGGCTACGGGTACAATCGACGACATCCGCAACAATCCTCAAAGCATTACAGGCAGGTATATCTAATGCGTTAACAAGTTTTCTTTCCTGCAGATTTGCGTATGTGCGTATTTTTTCGTAACTTTGCACCCGAAAACGAAAGCCATGAATTTATCACCACTTCTGATACTCACCCTTGTGATTGGCATTATCTGGTTTGTGCCGCTCGTGTGTCGTAAGATTCACGTGCCAAGCATTGTGGGTTTTATCTTGGCGGGTATCGTGATTGGTCCTTCGGTGCTCAATCTAGTTGGTGAAAGCCCTGCAATCAATATTCTTGGATCGTTGGGTATGCTGTTTATTATGTTCCAGTCGGGTAGCGAGATTGATATCAACGATTTCAAACAATACAAATACCGCTCGCTATTCTTTGGCTTGTGTACTTTCTTCATTCCATTTGGTCTAGGTCTCATCACTAGTCGCTACTTGCTCCCTTATGGTTGGTTACCAAGTCTGTTGTTGGGTGCGATGTATGGTAGCCATACGCTGATGACCTATCCTATTGTAAGTCGATATGGCGTGCAGAAGAATGTAGCAGTAAACATCACAGTGGGTGCCACCATGTGTGCTATCATCTTGTCACTCATTGTATTAGCAATAGTTGAGGGGTGGAATCGTTCTGCGCAGAGTATCACGGAGTATGCAATACAATTTTCTCTGTTAGCTATATTCCTATTGAGTGTATTGTGGCTTTTCCCCCGCTTTGCACGTATGTTCTTCAAGCGTTATCGCGACCCTATTTCAGAGTTTATGGTGGTGATGTTGATGCTGGTTGGCAGTGCATTGCTAGCCGATTTGGCAGGGTTGGAGGGGATCTTAGGAGCATTCCTATGCGGCGTGTCGCTCAATCGCTTGCTGCCTAATCGTTCTCCCCTAATGGGACGCATTAACTTTGTTGGCAATAGTATTTTCGTACCATTGTTCCTCATTAGTGTAGGATTGATGATTGATATTCATGCTTTCTGGAGCAGTTGGACTACCTTGACAATAGCGGTTGTGATGATTGCAACCAAGTTGATAGGCAAGAGCCTTGCCGCTTGGATCGCGCAGTTCGTTTTCCGTTTTTCAAAACACGAGCGGCAACTTGTTTTTGGTCTCTCTCATGCTACCGCAGCAGGTACATTGGCGATTGTTACGATTGCATACCAAATGGGAATCTTGTCTTCGGATGTGCTGAATGCTTCTGTCTTGATGATATTGGTACTTTGTACCACTGCCAGTTTTATTTCCGAGCATGCTGCTAAAGAATTGGCTTTGCAAGAGAGTGCCAAACTCGAATCCGATCACGAAGACGATTATTGGCTTCTTACTTCGGTGGGCAAAGACCTACGGCCCACATTGCGCGAGATAGGTGAGATGGCTACCTTGGATAATATTGAAATCAAACAATCGGCAGACTGGCTAGATGTATCGAATATGGTGGAGCATACTAGCAAGTCCGTGATAGTATATAATGAGGTACAACCAATCAATACCATCAATCGCTTGGTAGTGGCGGTGCCTCGCTATGCAGAGAAGGAGCGTGACTTTATCACCTGTTTTGGTCTTGTCCGCCGTTTGGCAGGCGAGTTAGGCGCCAAAGTGGTATTTTATGCGCATTCTGATACCAAAGTGGCGTTGCAGGCTATGTGTCGCCGCCCAGGCAAGTTTCTTCGTGCATCATTCCGCAACATGGAAGGGTGGGAAGAAGTAGGTATCATCTCCCAAACAATCATGGAAAACGACATGCTAGTCCTATTATCTTCACGTAAATCCACAGCCAGCTACAATCCTTTGTTCGAATCTATTCCAACTATGTTGATGGAGCATTTCACTAGTTTCAGTTCGATGGTTGTTTATCCAGAACAGTTGACAGGCGGACCTGATGTGGATACACTGCTGATGGAAATTCCACCAGCCAGCAAGACATGGTCAATTATTACGCGTGTAAAGCAATGGTTGAAACAAATCTTTCGAATAGATAGCGAGGAATAACCTATTATTTGTCCAATAGAGATCTTTCTATATATGTCCTCATATTTGCAACGATTGGCGCAGGTGTTTGCTCAGGAGGTGGGCGACAGATTATCGGAATACACATTTGTATTCCCTAACCGTCGTGCAGGCTTGTTCTTTTGTAAATATCTAGGGCAGGCATTAGACCGCCCTATCTTCTCTCCAGAAATCATGACGATCAATGAGTGTTTTGGTTCGTTGTCTGATTTGCGCATAGCAGACCAACTCTCGTTGATAATGCGGCTATATGCGTTGTACCGAGATCTACGACCAGAAGCAGAACCCATAGAGCAATTCTTGCATTGGGGAAAGATGATGTTGGCAGATTTCTCGGAGATAGACAATCACCTAGTGTCTAATGTAGAGGCATTATACGAAGCGGTAGAAGATGTACATGATATTGACACACATTTCTTTGCCCTAACGGATGCTCAGCGCAAAGCAATAGAACGCTTTTGGGGAGAGTTTCACGAGTCTGTAAGCCACAATAATAGCCGTATGCACAGCAATTTCTTGCGCACATGGCAGTTGCTATATCCATTATACAAGGGACTGACCGATAACTTGTTGCGAGATCAGGTGGCATACGAGGGACTTTTGCATCGTCAGGTGATTGAGCATTGGGACTCCATACCTGCTGAGCGATTCCGTTCGCATTATGTATTTGTGGGTTTCAATGCGCTGACTGAGTCAGAGCGCCAATTGCTGATTCTATTACGTGATCGTGGATGTGCAGATTTCTATTTTGATTACGAGAATCCTTGTTTGTCCGATCAGGAGAATCGTTCGTCCTTGTTTATGAAGGACAATCTTCAATTATTCCAATCGCGTTATGTTGTTCCTGCGAATGAGAATACGAATGCTCCTGCGATTACACATATTTCAGTGTCTTCTACTGTGGGAGAGGCACGCGAGGTACATCATATCTTAGAACAACTCTATCCACAGAATCCAGCTGTCACTCCTGATTTTACACGAACTGCAGTAGTGTTACCAGATGAACAATTATTGATACCCTTGTTGGATTGTTTCCCTATATCAGTAACGGATATCAACGTAACAATGGGTTATCCTTTGCGTGCTTCGGACTTATATATGTTGGTAGCATATCCTGAGAAGGCGATTGAGAATATGCCTACTGATGGATTGGCTATGTTGGAGTTGCTGCGCGAACGGCTGACGGCATTACGTACCCAAGAGAATAGCGAAGCACTCTATCTATTGTGCAAAACAATGGACCAGATTGAAAAGGTTATAGGGCAATATCCTCAATTGACCTTTACGGCAGAGGCAGTGATGCAGATCCTTCGCATGCTGACCAAGGATATGACAATTCCTTATGTGGGCGAACCATTGAATGGGTTGCAAGTGATGGGTGTCTTGGAAACACGCGCGTTGGATTTTGATAATATCATTATTACAGGCTTTAACGACGAACTCTATCCTGGACGTTCGCATAGCAATAGTTTTATTCCATATATATTACGTCGTGGATTTGGATTGCCTACACCAGAACGTCAGAACGCTATTTTCGCATACAACTTCTATCGTATGCTCTCCTATGCGCAGCATGTTTGGCTGATTACTAACTCCACAGCCGATGAACAACATTCGGGAGAAGTCTCGCGCTATTTGTACCAACTGAAATGGCAATACCATATTGATGTGGAACATGTGAATGTGACCAACACATTGTCGATACCCACAAAGAAGGAAGAGGTTATTGTCAAAACAGATGCAGTAATGGAGATGTTGAGACAATGGCAGGAAAAACCATTGTCCGCTTCTGCGTTGAACAGATATCTCTATTGCCCCAAGCAATTCTATTATCGCTATGTCATGGGAATTCATGAGCCTCCAAAAGAAGAAGATATTGTAGCTTCGGGACAAACAATAGGCAACGTATTGCACCATATTATGCAGCAGTTGTATGCGCCTTTTGAGAAGAAAAATGTCACTTCGTCAGATTTGCGTACTATGATAGATTCGCTGACGGAAGAGCGTTGGCAGTCTCTATTATCAGAGCTAGAGGGGGATATATTGGCTATGCAAATAACCAAAAGTTATGTGCGCAATATATTGCTGTATGATATGACTCGTACCCCATTTTTCTATGAGGCTAGTGAATGTTTCGTGAAAAGGGACTTAGTTGTGCCTGATTTAGGAACATTCCATTTCTTGGGATATATTGATCGCCTTGATAAACGAGAAGGCAAACTCAATGTAATTGACTATAAAACAGGTCGTGCGGAAATGGAGTTTAAAGATATGGCTCATGTGTTTCATAGGAGTAAGAATCAAGATAAAGCTCTACAAACAATGCTATATTGTTGGATGATTCAGCATAGTTTGCCTTTGTTGCTTGTGGACCATTCTAAGATGACACCGCACATCTATCCTGTACGGTCGATGGCAAAGACGGATGAGATTCAAACGATGATTCGTGCCAAAGGTGTTGCTGATTTTACATTTACTCCTGAGGTTGAAACAGAATTCGTAGAGGGTGTGACTAACTTGTTACAAGAGATTTTTAATCCAGAGATTCCTTTTACTGCAACAACAGAATCTTCTACTCGCTGTAAGTCGTGCGCGTTCATAGGTCTATGTAAGGGATAACAAAAGAGGAGTTCTTGCAAGAACTCCTCTTTTGTTATATAGGGTTATCTATGACTTACAGCATGCAGAAGCAAACTCTTACACCTACTAAATAGCATACCAATACGGCTATAGCAATACCCAAAACAATGGCTGCTATGGCAATGCTCCACTTGCTACCCTTGGACAAACCTTTCTTTTGGAAAGGATCTTTCAACTTCATAATAGGGTATTGCGCTTGTTCTGTAAGGGTATTGCCAAACAATACATTCACTATAGCATCGGCGTTGATTGCCCATCCATTGGCATTCAATAGTGGTGCCAAATTACGCTTGCGCAACTTCATCCATGCCAAAACCATAGATGGACCGCTGATAGCCAATAGGATACAAATGATAAGTGCTGGAATAGCCCACCAGCCATTCTCGGCTATTTTTCCTACTTCATCAAGCAAACCAGTTAGGAATGTACCTAAGGCACCAATAGCCATACCGATGGCAGCAAAGATACCGGCGAACTTAGCAATATCGAATGGGGCTGGTTGTGCTGCCTGTCCTGCTGCGGGTGGTGTTTGCAGTTTGGCAGTCATATCTGCAAATGATTTTTTCTCCTTCTCTGCCGCAGATTTAGTAATCAATCCGCTTACCCATTCGCCTAACTTGCGGTATGGGCTCCAAAATGCTTGACCAATAGAGATTGGGTTATCAATGATTTTTACCACTTCAGCTTCCCAATCACGACCTTGACGATCATAGAAGAGGGCGTTCTTACCTACTTTTAGGTTGCGAATCTCACCTACTGTCATGGCCGCAACAATCGTCATGGTTTGCCCTGTAGCTTGGTGCTTACAGTTGCAATAAATCAAGAACATGCCACTATCAGGTGCTTGAGCATTATGCTTGCCCATGTCGCTTACTTTCAAGCAGAGGTTGCATGCGCGTTGGTCAATCACCAATGTACCTGCTTGGAAAATAGCCCATGGTGCATCTTGCGCATTCCCGCGACCAAGGAGAGCTTTTCCGCGTTTGGCATAGAAGTCTTGGAAAGAAACGAAGTTGCGTAACAATGTCACGAAATCGCGGCAAAGCAATAACAACTTCTCCAATGGTTTATATTGTGCTTGAGCAGCAACGAGGGCTGCCGCATTGGCTCCTTCTGCTGCAGCTTTGCCTGCTTCATAATCTGCAATCTGCTTGCCCATCTCAGTAAATTGCTCCTCAGTCATGCCAGGTACAACGGCATCAGCGGGGAGAGTAGCAAGTCCAAGTGCTTGCAGCTTGGCAGTCTGAAAATACTGTGCGTAAGTATCCTTGCATGCTTTGTATGCACCCATTACATCACCTGCATATGGGGCTTCTGGTGCAGCTTGCGCTTCGATAGTTGCTCCTGCAATAGCTGCTTTTACTTGCTCCAAGGTGACAACGCCATCAGTTGCTAATGGCGTAGCTACTGCCAAGAGTGTCTCATCTACAATATCAGTCAAAGCCAAAGAAGCTTTGTTCTCGAATAATACTTGTGGGTCGCGAAGTACTTTGCACAACCACTCTGCACTTGCAATCACATCGGAGATATGAATCTTGCTATCGCCGTCGGTGTCCATGCATTTAAGACTCTCTTCTGGGATTTCCAAACCTGCGGTAGGGCAGGCTAGTACGGTCCATAGTTTTTCATCCAATTCGGCCAAGTGCTGAATATCTTTTCCGTTTTTGATGACAACGCGTACGTTTCCGCCAATATTGGCGTAGGTCCATGTGTGTTTTGACATAACAAATAGTATTTTGTGTTATTATTTGGCAATAAATAATGTGGTGGCACCACAAAGATGCTGCAAAGGTACAAAAATATTATTAAATATCAAAATATGCATTTGCTTTTTCGTATAAATATCAAGAAAAGGCGACCGTGGGGTCGCCTTTTGGTATGTTCAGAATATGATTATTCTGTGGATAAGTATTCTTTGAAAGAATTACTCAGCAGCCTCTTCTGCAGCTTTCTTGGTTGCTTTTTTAGCCTTTGCAGGTTTCTCTTCAGCAGCCATAGAAGCCTTGAGGTCAGCCAATACGCTCAAATCACCAAGAGTAGTCTTCTCTACCTTTGGCAACTCTGGTTGAGCCTCTTTCTCTTTCTTAGCCTTTACCTCTTTAACAGGAGCCTCTTTGCGCTCCTCCCAAGTGCGGAGGTGAGAAAGAAGGATACGCTTAGCGTCGCGGTTGAACTCGATAACCTTGAAGTCCAAAGTATCGCCTACAGCCACAGCACCCTTGTCCTCTTTTTGCAAGTGACGAGCTGTGCAGAAGCCCTCAACGCCATCCTCGAGAACTACAGTAGCACCCTTGTCGGTAACCTCAGCAACCTTACCAGCAACGATAGTATCTACGCCGTATTTAGCTGCGAGTTCCTCCCATGGGTTCTCCTCAAGTTGCTTGTGACCGAGAGAGAGACGACGGTTCTCCTTGTCGATTTCGAGAACAGCAACCTCGATCTCAGCACCAATTTGAGTAAACTCGTTAGGGTGTTTGATCTTCTTGGTCCAGCTCAAGTCGCTGATGTGGATCAAGCCGTCAACGCCTTCCTCGATCTCAACAAATACACCAAAGTTGGTGAAGTTGCGAACCTTAGCGAAGTGACGTGTACCAACAGCATACTTGGTGTCAATAGTCTCCCAAGGATCGTTCTTGAGTTGTTTCAAGCCGAGAGACATCTTGCGCTCGTCGCGGTCGAGGGTCAAGATAACAGCCTCAACCTCTTGACCAACTTTCAAGAAGTCGTTTGCAGAGCGGAGGTGTTGGCTCCAGCTCATCTCGCTAACGTGGATAAGACCCTCAACGCCAGGAGCAACCTCAACGAATGCTCCGTAGTCAGCCATTACAACAACCTTACCGCCAATCTTATCACCTACCTTGATGTCAGCACCAAGTGCCTCCCATGGGTGAGGAGTAAGTTGCTTCAAGCCGAGAGCAATGCGCTTCTTCTCGTCGTCGAAGTCAAGGATAACCACGTTGATTTTCTCGCCCTCTTTCACGATCTCGTTAGGGTTGCTTACGCGGCCCCAGCTGAGGTCTGTGATGTGGATCAAACCGTCAACACCACCAAGATCCATGAATACACCATAGTTCATGATAGCCTTTACAGTACCCTCGAGTACTTGACCCTTCTCAAGGTGAGAAATGATTTCTTTGCGTTGGTTCTCGAGCTCAGCCTCGATAAGAGCCTTGTGAGAAACAACTACATTGCGGAAGTCAGGATTAACTTTAACAATCTTGAATTCCATTGTTTTGCCAACGAATACATCGTAGTCGTGGATTGGTTTAACGTCGATTTGGCTACCTGGCAAGAATGCCTCAGTACCTAATACATCAACGATCATACCGCCCTTAGTGCGGCACTTGATGTAACCCTTAACTACCTCGTTGTTGTCAAGAGCCTCGTTAACGCGATCCCAGCTACGAGCAGCGCGAGCCTCTTTGTGAGAAAGTACCAATTGACCATTCTTGTCCTCTTGGCTCTCTACGTAAACCTCTACTTTGTCACCTACTTTCAACTCAGGGTTGTAGCGGAACTCAGCAGCAGGTACAACGCCGTCAGACTTAAAGCCTACGCTTACTACTACCTCACGTTTGTTGATAGACATTACAGTACCCTCTACTACCTCTTGATCTTTGATTGCGCTGAGGGTTTGATCGTACTTACCAACGATTTCTTCGTTTTGTTTGCCATGAGCTTCATTCTCAAATGCATCCCAGTCGAAGTTCTGGAGTGAAAGATTTTCTGCCATAATTTAGCATTTTTGGAAAGCCTATACATCGCCTCTAGCCTTTTGCCTTTAGCCTTTCGCCTCAAAACGACTTCACTTTCCGTTAAAAGTTAAACATTATTTTTTGCTTTTTTCTCGTGCGAGTCATACCCTACGCATACGCATAAGCGCACAGACCCGCAAAAAAGCGTGCAAAATTAGTACTTTTTTACGATATATGCAAGAAAAACATCGTAAAAAGTAAAAATTATGCGATTTTCTATCTATTTTGTTTAGATAAATTAGAAGTGCAATGCCAAACCGATGCCATTTTGGCTGCCTTGAATAGACCAATGAGCACGTGGCGCAGTAGCGGTAGATACATTGAACATATCAACAGCGGTGTTCATTTTTTCGTATCCGATATAGATAGTAGGAATGGCTGCTATCACGGCCAAACCACCTGCGCAGATGAATCCCAAACCAGACCAAGACATGGCATCGTTTTGCTTGTCCTCGCCATAGTACCACAAGATACCACCTACAGCGTCTGCTAGCAAACCTGCACCAAAAGTCCACCAACCGCCTTTAACGCAGTTCAAACCACTTTGGAATTTCTCATAAGCTGGTTGATTACGGGTTGAAAGGAACTCTGCACATTGCTTTTTGTTCATTACTTGGTTCCCATAATAGATATAGCTTCCCGCTGGTTGCAGCAGTGTAGCATTTCCACTATAAGCAGTTGATACCTCTTGTGCGGTGATGGTTGTAGTAACCATAACAACCATCATCATTAAGAATACAATCTTTTTCATTTTTATAAATCCTAATTGTTAATTATTAATACTTTAGATGGACTAGAAGTAATATCCTAGGCTAAAATAGAGATTTACGCTCTTGGATATATTAGAAGAACTAACATCAAATTCTAATGGACCAATTTTGGTGTCCAAAGAATATCGTATTCCTGCGCCCCACCAATTGGATGCGTTATAATCATAGAGACTCTCCCAAAGCAACTCATCGCTCTTCTTGAAGAAATTAGGAAAATCAATGCTTGAGCGAGCATAGTTAACCATAGCCGTCAAGTAGTGATTCTTATGCACGCGTACTCGCATATCGAGTCGAGCTATCGCTAGATTATTGAACGCAAAGGATGTCTTGTTCACACCGATAAAAGGTAATTGGTGGTCAATGTATCGTCCCATCTCAGTACCTCCAATAATATTGTTCAGATATGGATACATAGGTACCGGACCTTTGAACAAATCATTCCATCCACCTTCGTTACCACTCACGGCACCTTTGCCAAAGAGGAAACTACCATACAACTGTGGCACGAGGACAAATCGATCCTTAATAACAGGGACATACCCCTCAAAGCCAAAGACCAAAGAAGCTAATTGGAACTTATTGATGCCCTTAGAGGTAAAGGTACAGTCTTTCCAATTAAAATCTACTCGACCCTTCACACCTCGTGTGGCGAAGCGATTCTTATTGAGGTTATCAAAAGCAAAATAAGCAAACGTTCCCAAAGTATTCACACCCTTGTAATCCACATCTTGGGTTGCTATTTCATCCGAATACATCACCTTGGTTGGTGTCATCAACTCCATCTCTAGACCCACGCCCGCACTAAATGTTCGAGTGTGATTTTCAGAGAGATAGAGTCTAAACTTATGCTGCAGGAATTTCTCGTTCATCTCCAGTTTGTCCATATCATAGACATCCAACTCGGAGTTTCTAAAATGATAAGCGAAATTGATTTTTGGATACAACAAGTGACCATATGACACATTGAGTTTCAACCACTGGTTACCACCCAATTTGGCATCCAAATCAGTCTTAAAACCACTCATGCGGTTGCTGTTAATTCCCACATGCAAGAGCACGGAGAGCATATCCTGCGAGTCGAAGCGGAATCCCAAACCAAAATCGTGAGGATTCTTCTCCACAAAATTAAACCTCAAGATATAACCATCGGTGGTCACAGGATCGTTGTGGAGTGTATAAGTCACACTCTTGAAGTTACCTGTACCGTAGTAGATAGACACCGACTCATCGATGTCGTTCTTGTCCACCATATCACCTATCTCTACTCGACATACACGGTGCATCCACTTGTCAAGTTTCTTGTCTACGCCTACGAACTCGATGCCAGATATGAGCACCTTATTTCTCGTGATATTGACCGCTTTCTTGCGTTTTGGAGTCTTAGGTACCGTGTCCTCTGGTTGCACAAGAACTACACGCTTGAGTTCCTCAAACTTATCTGCTTGAGCAGATGCAGCCTCATAACCACTCTGCGTCACGCGAGCCACACTCTCTGCGTCAAAACTCAACATTCCTACTCCCTTTAAATCGGGACTAATGAAGATATCGCATTGCTCGTGATAACGGTCAAAATCTTTGTCGGTAATAATCTCCTTGAGCTGTTTGATTTGATACAAGACAGAAGAGAGGTTGTCGGGATTATCCTCCAAACCAGGTGACATACTGACACCTATGACATAATCTGCTCCCATGGCTCTACATTGCTCGGCAGGAAAGTTACATGTCAAACCACCATCGGTATAGAGTGTTTGATTCATTTTCACTGGATCAAACAACACAGGTATCGCCATGGATGCACGTAGGGCTTTTGTAAATTCGCCTTTATCCAGAACGGCTGCCTCACCGCTCAACATATCGGTTGCTATACATAGGAATGGTATAGGCAACTGGCCAAACGAGAGCGAGTCGGCATAGCCAACGGCCAATGAGTTGAACAGGTTGATGATATTATCTCCTGTGACAAACCCCTTAGGGAGCGAGTTCTTAAAGGACATGGCTTGCAGATCCTCGTTTTTCTTTTTCAACGAAAATGGCACAGTAAACACCATCGTCTCGTTCTCTAGTTTGCGAGTAAAAGATATTTTTCTTCTGTCCACCTCGTTGCTTATCAGTCGATTCCAATCTGCACTACGTAGCACATCGAGGATTTCATCGGTAGAATAACCTAGGGCGTACATACCTCCTACAACAGATCCCATGCTGGTACCTGCGATATAGTCAATAGGAATACCATTATCTTCTAGGTATTTGAGCACACCGACATGGGCTGCACCTTTGGCTCCACCACCGGATAACACCAATCCTACCTTAGGTCTTTCTTTAACGCTGGTTGAATCTTGTGCATTGGCTAATGGCATCATCATCACCAAGCACACCACGCATATCATCCATCTTAAATTCTTCATATATTCTAATCTTTTCAAGCAACAATATCCCATTGTAAAAAAATTTCTGCAAAGGTACTGCTTTTTTCGCAGATACGCAAAAAAAATCGCCCCGCGAGGCGATTTTTCTGTTTTTACGTCGTTTAAACAAAATCTATGTCAACTCATATGTAGTTCCAATAATAATCAAAACAGATAGCGAACACCAATGGTTATACCAGTATATAGACCAGACGCATTAAATCCTATAGGACCGGTTACGATACCTACGTTAGGACGCCAATCAACAGATAATTGCAATGGGAACCAGAAGTCATAAGAAACGCCAACATGACCTACAGCACCTACATAGAATCGAGGATCTTGAAAGCCATAGATACCCAAACCAGCACCCACACCGAGTGACCAATTCCACTCACCTTTATTATTCCAAGGAATTTGAGTACCAAATGGGTTAACCCAATCATATGTAGCCGTTGCACCAATACCTGCAAAGGCTGGAATATTAACCGACAAGTCAATCATGTTAGATTCACCGATAGAATGTTGGTAAGACACATCAAGACCATAACCAATGTTCAAACCAATGGCGCGAGGTTGCGCTACTACTGCTGCAAAACCAGCTACTGCCAAAATAGCAACGAGAAGAAGTTTTTTCATAACGTTTCAATTTAAAATGTTAATAATTTTGTTTTAAAATAGGCTAAACCAAAAACTGCTGCAAAGATAGCGTTTTTTTCACACAACAGCGTTTTATCGTTGCAAAATAATGTTTCATTTTGGCAAAATATTACAATTTACAGATTTTTATTGCACATACCAGAAAAAATCACTACCTTTGCAATCGATATGCATTTTAACGACTTTACATCCATCTTCAATCTCATTGTACTAGGCATACACGTCTTTGTACAGTCGGCTGCCGCCATCCTTATATACCTAAAGCACCACGAGCCACATGATCGCTCATGGCGTTATATTTTTCTCTTCTTTGTTGTCTCGGCAATCGCCTCCACCGTGGAGATAGCATTGGTGGCAAACCAAGGATTTACCCCCGAATCATACAAACTACTTGATCCGCTCATCAACATACCTGGTTTTTATATCTTTGCTGTGCTACTGTGCTATATCATTGAATTGCTTCGCCCACAATGGCTCAACATCAAACGCATATTCCTGCTTTTCTTACCCAGTCTATTATGCACCGCAGCCATACTACTGTTTGTACTCTATGGGCACATCACGGAGATCTGCAACATAGCCGAACTACACGCACACATTACTGAGCCTAACATTATTGCTCGACTTGTATTCTTGGGCATTTACCTACCCTATTTCATCTACCTGATTATTCTGCATCAACAACAAAAACCAACACTCGTTAAGAAATACCACACCATCCTCGTAATCATCACCATCTCGCTATGTATATCTTATATTTTTAGTCGTGGAATGCAATTTCATATAGGATATATTACCCACGAGATACTCTACTTACTGCTAACCGTGGTAGTAGTCTATTTTGTACACTACGAGCGTATTCACGTACCCCTTGAGAAGGTACGCGACTACTACACGTGGGATCAACTACCCCACACTACACAAAACACAGTAAACACCGTCGCCCAAGCCCTACAACAACTCATGGACAATCCCGAGGTATGGCAAGATAGCGAACTTACAGGAGATAAAATTGTACATCTAGTAGGCACTAATCGCACCTATATTCAGCAAGCAGCCAAACTGCTAGGCTTTGCCAACCTTTCGGACATGCTCAACCATAGGCGTATTGACTATGTCTGCCAACAATTGCGCAAAGACCCCAACGCCTCTATCCAAACTCTCTTTGAGGAAGCGGGTTATCGCTCTCGTACAACTGCATGGAGACATTTCACCAATATTGTTGGTTGTACCCCATCTGAATTCGTTGAGCGAGGTAAATCTTGAACTACCAATTACGGGTTCTTGCCTATCCTACTGAGCACCGTTACCACTCCGATACCACTTGCCGAAGATAAGCTGAAGATAGACCAATGATAAACGGGATATAGAATCCTTACTGCAGCGATTGACAACATTCAATAAATAGACTTGGATTATTTGGTTTTTCCGGTTTTTCCGGTTTATTAAAATCTGTAAAATCCAGAAAATCTAGATAATCCAACAATAGTTTGTTCATGTTGTTATAAATTAAAAAATCCGCATAACCGATTCGTTTTCTATCAATTATGCGGATTCTCCTTATCACCTAATAACCTCATCACCTCTATCCCACGGACTTCCTACGAACACATTTTCGCCTCCCTCAAAAAGTCCGCAGAGAATTGAAAAGTGTTTTTTTCGCTCAAATACTTGCGTATGTGCATTTTTTGTTGTACCTTTGCGGCAAAATTAACAAATTTGTAAAAAACAATTTTGTAAAATTATACAACTATGAAGTTTTACGGAAGAAATCAAGAGATTATCAGATTGTTGCAATTAGATGAGCAATCTCATGCTACATCGGTATTTACCTTGCTATTAGGTCGTAGAAGGACTGGTAAAACAACCTTGGTAAAACATGCTTTTCAGAGCAAGCCATTGTTGTATTTCTTTGTGTCGTCCAAAACGGAAGCGATGATTTGCAAAGAATTTCAACAATCCATAGAGTCGCTACTTGGTTTCCATATTTATGGGCAAGTGGACAAGTTTGCAAGTTTGTTGCGCGAATTGATGATATATAGCCAACAACACCATGTAACACTTATGATAGATGAGTTTCAACGCTTGTATGACATCAATCCCGCCATTATGTCTGAGATACAGGATGTGTGGGATACTTATAAGGACAAAGCTCATATACATTTGATTGCTTGCGGTTCTGTTTATTCGATGATGTTGAAAATCTTTCGAGATAAGAAAGAACCCCTATTTGGTAGAGCAACGGCTGAAATACGATTGCAACCATTTTCAACGGAACTCTTGAAGCAAATATTATCAGATAGCAATCCTAACTACACCTCTGAAGATTTGTTGATGCTTTATACGATAAGCGGTGGTGTTGCAAAGTATGTCGAATTATTGATAGATGCAGGCGCTACCAACAAGGATACCATGATTGATGCCGTTTGCCAAAATGGTTCGGTTTTCTTGAACGAAGGATCGGAATTGTTAGTGGGTGAGTTTGGCAAACGCTACCAAGTATATTTTAGCATCTTAGAGTTAATCGCCAATGGTATGACCAGTCAATCGCAGATTGATAGTATTCTTGGCACTAATTCGGGGCGCTATCTCAATACGCTGGAAGAAGAATACAATCTAATACAAAAGGTGCGTCCTATGTTTGCAAAACCCAATTCGCACGGAATAAAATATGCACTACACGACAACTTTTTGACATTTTGGTTTCGTTTTATTGAGTCTAATCGTTCGTTGGTAGAAATGGGCAAAATGGACTTACTCAAAGAAATCGTTCATAACGGCTATGCTCAATTTAGTGGTTGGATGCTTGAACGCTATTTCCGTCAAATGTATGCCGAAAAAGAGCGTACTACAGAAGTCGGTCGTTGGTGGAACACGCGCAGCGAAGATGAAATAGATATGATAGCTATAGAGCGTTTGGATAAGCGTGTTACGGTTGCAGAGGTTAAGCGTAATGCGAATAAGATCAATATAGAGGCAACTAAAGAGCGATTTGCTAATATCCGATCTCATTTCAGAGGATACGAAGTATGTTTCAAACCATTAAGTTTAGAAGATATGTAATTGTTCTTTACAATACGTCAAAGAGTAGTATTACCTAATACCAACTCCGCATAATTGGTTACGATTAAGCTGATTATGCGGAGTTGGTGTTTTGTATCTCGTTTTGTAAACAAGGATTACATAGTGTTACTCTTTTAGTTTGCGTTTATCCATTATATATTCACGCCATTGTTCGCTGATAGCAGGGTTGCCATCCACATTTAGCGGATATTTGCCAAGGAGCACCGCAAACATTCCCTTACTTACATTAAGAACTCCATAAACTACAACTTGATACCCGCTTCTTTCACTTTTTGTGTGGCTAAGGACTTTGGAGTGTTATCATAACTATATTTAACCCCATCTCTTTTCTTATCATAGACTCCTTTAAGTACAGGCCGATATAATCTAATCACCTTCTTTGCTAAGGCAGCATCATTATTAAGACATGCAAAATTGAGAATAGCATCTAAGATTGCATTATATGTATTATTCTCCAACGTATATCGTTCTAAATCACTACCCATTCCACCACCATAAACGTATGCAAATACATCAGCGTCAAGGTGGCATTCAAAATTCCAAGTCACTAACATAGAAAGTAATTGATTAGTCTGATTAGAGTTAATCAATTTTGATGAATGTTTGGCAAGAACCTCTAGATATTCTATTTTTGCACCTAATTCATCTGCTAAAAAATATGCGTCCTCAATTCCACTTTGATCCATTACATAGTTAATTTCTGCAATATTTAAATTTTTTAACATTTCTTCTGCCACTCGATAGTTCCATCCAAGACCCTTATATTTTAGATAATATGTTCTTGCCGAGGCAAAATCGCGTTTTGCAATGCATTCTTCTACCTTTATTTGATATTTAGTAGCCTTTGAACTTTTTGAGCATGCTGTAAAACTACAAACTAAACATGCTAGAATAAGATAATAAATGATACGTTTCATGTTTTTTATTTTTAAAAGATTCATTAACATTGTTCGCCAGATGTATTAGCACC
>JAZQSZ010000147.1:0-6730 GCA_045630365.1 Paludibacteraceae bacterium
ACGCTCAAAGGCGCTATAAGATGGAGGTGTGCAACCCGAGTTGTTATAACTACCAGAGCACATTATATCCCAATCGCCCACTGTATAGTGTGAGGAATTGTAGGTGTCGTATAGGTCTGGTAAACCTAGAACATGACCAAATTCGTGGCAATAGGTTCCTATACCAGCTTGTTGTTTTCCTCCGCTACCACGGTATTCCGATATCATAAGATAGCCAGATATTCTTTTTCCGGCATAACTCTCGGAACTATATATCGTACTATAGTGAGGCCAAATAGTATTCTCATGCCCACCTTCTGCTTCATTATAGCCAGCAACAACAATAGATATATTGTCTATATATCCATCGTTATTGTTGTCGTATTGCGCAAAGTCAACGCCTGCTTGATGCGCCAATGCGGTTGCTTCGATTACTAGTTCTCGGGTGTTTTTGCCATGATTACTGCCAGAGTTGGCACCATAGTATGCCATATCTTTAGCCAAATTGTATGGACCATACACATCAAACTGCAAGTTTAATGCGCTATTGGAGGATGCTATGAAATAGTCATGTACAGATCCTGTAGCATTGGGATTTGTTCCGCCTAAACCATTATAAAAGTCTGTAAATTTACCAACGGGATCTTCCATTGTAAATGCCAAATCTGTAAAATTGACTAATATTACAGGCACTTTTATTTCTCCTTGGCTAGGCATGTAGGATGTTAATAGCATCGCTTGTTCTGCGCGTTGCATAGGATGGAACGCATCGTCTTGGGTATAACTATTAACTTCTGTACCTAAGATAATATCACCTTCGAGCGTTGTTAAGTAGTGGTAGTGTTCATCACCACGGATATATACCTCTGCCCAACTTCCATCTGGTAATTGACGCCAAACAGGATCTGGGGTGGCTACTACTGCATACATCGCATTGGCTAAGCAGAGAGTAAAAAATATTTGTATAAGTCTTCTCATATGTTTCAGCCTGCAAAGGTACAAAAAAAATACAAATTATACAAATTAAAGCTCTTCTATTTCTGTAATTTAACAAAAAATAAACTTTAGAAGTTGTTTTTGACTCTGCATAAAAAGAGAGAACCATCATACGATGATTCTCTCGTTTCACAAGCGGTTTGTTCAAACCGTTTATTATACCAACTAATTAGGTTGATTATTTCTTCATCAAAGTGTTGCGCTCTTTGAGTTGGTTCTCAATGCGTTTAGCAACCTCTGGATAATCAATCTTCATAACTGGAGCGTGGAGTGGCTCCATCTTTGGAGACTCAGCTGTAGGAAGCTCACCAAGTTGGTAAACAACTTCTTGACCCCAGTGCATAACTTTCTCATCACCCCAAGAGATTGAACCATCCTCATTAAAGAGCCAGTTGCAACCCCAACTGTAAGTGTCATCAACTGGAATCTCACGGAACTTGAGGTAGTTGTAGTCCATACCGCACATGAATGCAGAAGCGCCATTAGCGTTCAAGCTCCATACACCTTCAGTTACGATACCATCAGGAATATAAGAGCGAGAGTATCCACCTGTACCATCTTCGTCAACTGTGTATTCCAAAGTTGTCATTTTAGCACCTTCAATAGCTACTGGCCAACCTGCAGGATAGTTTACAAGACCACCGATGAGTGCAAGGTAAGTAGAGAACATATTGCCGTCACCTGCATTGTAAGATTGCAAAGCAGCATCCATATAAGTCATATAAGCCTCCTCGTTCAAAGTACCTGGTTTGCCAATGTGAACCTTGAGACTATCAGCTGGAAGGTTCTCAAGTTTCCAAGTACCCAAAGAGAATTGTACGCCACCCTTCTCTGGGTTTAAGTACTTGGTACCATACCAAATAGGAGCATAAACGGTGATGTATGAAGCGTAGTCGCCACCATCTAGGTAACCTGACTCGTTTACAATGAAACCGTCAGCCATCAACCACAACTCAGCGAGAGCCATATAGCAGTTGAAGGTCTCAGAACCATCTGAAGTGGTAATCTCATAAACTTCGCCACCATATGCTGTTGTATCGATATCCCATACAATTGCGTTAGTGAAACTGAGATTCTCATAGTATGTTTGTACCCATACAGCGCAAACACCCTTGAACTCACCGTATGTTGCGGTAATGTTAGCTTTACCATAACCTACTGCGGTTACAACACCCTTGTTGTTAACAACAGCTACTGTGGTGTCTGAACTTTCCCATACAACAGCAACAGTTGCATCCAAAGTTGCAGTTGAAGGAGTTGGGTTAACAGAAAGACGGAACTCATCGCCTGGAACCATATTCAACTCAGCAGGAGCCAATGCGATACCAGTCAATTTGTTAGGATCATTTGTTTCGCAGCCTACGAATACGAGAGCTACGATAGCGATTAACGCTGTAAATAAACTCTTTTTCATAACTTAAAAAATTTAAAAGTTAAACTAAGTATTATTGTTTTAGTTGGTGTTTCTTAATTATTATGGCAACTCCTTACCGTAGTGAGGGTTGTAACTAGTCTCGCTACTTGGAATTTGGAATGTGAACTTGCTTGCTGTAGCGTCCATAGCAGAACCTGCATCATATGCGTGGTTACCACCGCGTTTGCGTCCATCTACATCATTTACGGTTTCAGGTGACAAACGGCGGAATGTTTGCAGACCATATCCCTCTCCCCACATTTCAACGCGCCAGTTGTATTCGATTTGAGCGAGCAAGTTGCTTGCATCCAAACTAGATACATAAGCAGCATACTCTGTTGCGGCAGTTGCAGTAGTATCTACGCGTTGATCTGTAATAGCACGCAAGTAATTGATTGCGCCATCGTAGTCTTGAATGCGATATGATGCCTCTGCAGCGATCAAATACATGCTCTCAATACGCATAAACACATTGTCGCTCAACCACTCACGGTCTAGATCAGCATCTGCTGTAGAACTTGGGTTCTTAGCAGAGAAGAACTTACCATCTGGACATAATTTGAAGGTTGCATTCTTACTTCCATCGTTGAACCACTTCTTGCGGATATCGTATTCTGGGATTTCTTTGTATAGGTTCTCATCAATAACCTTGGTGTCACCAGCCCATGCATAACTATATGAGTGAATATCCACTTGACCAAAGAAAGAACCCAAACCGCTTGCAGTCTCAGTAGTTACATCTTGTCCCCACATCCATGAGTTGTCGTTTACGCTGTTGAAACCAGTGGTTAATGCTTTGTCGTTAGGAATAAGAGCATAGTCACCAGACTCAATGACTTCTTTAGCATATCTTAACGCATTCTCATAATTGTTTCTGCCTGAAGGTAGGGTTGGTACGGCCTTATTGAGATATGAGTATGCTAATAGACCTCTTGCTACACTGCCATCTACACTCAATTTAGAGGTGCGTGTGTATGTGCTCTCAAACGCATCAAAATAACTAATTGCCAATGTGAGGTCGCTTTCTACTTGACTATAAGCTACTTTCAATGTAGCAAGTGCTTGTGCCTCTTCGAGGTTGTTCTCGTTGTAGATAGGGCACACGACTTCGTCTTCCCACGCGCCACGAAGTTGGCTGTTGGTTGGAGCATATAACTTGGTGAGGTTGCTATAGCAATAACCACGCATGGTCAATGCTTGTGCGTAGAAACATGCAATCTCTGCTTCTGTAGCAGTAAATGTGGCTAATGTGTCTGTACCATCGATGGTGTAGTATGTTTCTGCCTTCTCGTTGTATGTGTTAGGCAAACCGTGTTGCGCTATACGAGTAGTGATATCACCTTGTGCATTTATAGTGTTGATTACCTTGTTGATATTGCGCAACATACCATAGTAGTAACTCCATACATAACTTGTACGAGAAGTGGCAGTTTGACCTTGCTCATCGCTATAGAACCAGCCATATGTGTAAGCTGTTAATGCAATATCACCACACAACATATCGGTTGCCAAATCAATACTGCGTTGACCAAATACATCGTGACCTCCGTAAGTGTACAACATGGAGTAGATACCGCGTACAGAATACTCCATTGTGTTGCTCAATTGATCGTATTGTGCTTGGGTGAGGGTGCTACCGTATGGTGGCTGCTCCAAAAAATTACCTGTACATGAGGTGAATACTAGAACTAGCATCAATACCTTTGCAACTATATTATTCTTGGTTTTCATAATCATTCTTTTTTAATTTGTTTAACGAATCTCCTGTGCTATGTATTAGAATTGCAACTTGATACCTCCCATAATGGTTGAGAGTGGAGTATATTGATATGAGTCTGTTGTAGAGGTGAAACTTGCCATTGGGTTGAAGCCCTTGCGAGCACTCAAAATAGCCAAGTTGTCTGCAGAAACATATATATTCAATGTGTTCAATTTAATCTTCTCAATTAATTTCTTAGGGAAGGTGTATCCTACACGGATATTGTTCAAAGACAAGAATGAACTTGATGTGAGGAAACGAGTTGATCCCATATTTGCATAGCGGTCAGCACCATTTGACAAACGAGGAATACCAGCTGCACCTTGTGCTGCAATGGCTTCTTTCTCTGCATCAGTCATCATACGATTCCAAGCATTACGCATATCAATGTGCCAGTTGTAGCTACCAGCTTTGTCTGAACTCATCAATTGTGCGTAAGTGTTGTCATATCCCCAACCACCAATACCATATGAGCATGTTACTGAAAGGGTTACACCGTAAGCTTGAAGGTCAAAACCAAAACCACCAGCGAAGTCTGCAATCGCACTCTTACCAATGTAGTCTGAACCTGCATATGCTGATTGATAACCAGTAACCTCAGTAGTTTGGATATCAGCCTCTGGGTGTTTCATACGGTATTCGTACACATTGCTAATGTAGTTATTACCATTCTTGCCAGTAGCTTGCAATACATCAGCGCTATTACCTGTACCAAATGAACCTAAGTTAGCATCGTAGTATGCAAGATACTTAGCTTGACCGGTCTCAGCATCTACACCTGTGTATGTAGGCATATTCCAATCGTACAAACCGTGACCTACTGCCATACCTGCATTCATAATCATCTCTGTGTCAGAGGATACATAGTCAGGCAATGATTTTACATTATTGGTATAGTGTGCACCATTCAAACGAATGTCCAATTTAACATTGCGAGTGTCAAGTGCGTGTACGTTCAACTGAACCTCCACACCTTGGTTCTCTAGTTCACCACCGTTAAGGTATTCATAGCTATAACCCAATGATGGAGCTACATAACGTGGGAAGAGCATGTTGTCAGTAAGCTTGTAGAAGTAGTCAATCTCTGCGGTTAAGTATTTGTGGAAGTCAAATTCCAAACCAAGGTCAACTACCTGACTGCGCTCCCAAGTCAAATCTGGATTACCTTTGTACTCCCATACAAGACCCACTTTGCCGTCTACATATTGAATAGAGTATTGATCTTGGTATAGGTTGGCGTTGATGTTGTTTTGGTTACCCAATACACCCCAACTCAAACGCAATTTACCATTGCTAATCCATTTAGAAGCATTTTCCATAAATGGCTCGTTAGTGAACATCCATGTTGCACCTACAGAACCGAAGTGACCCCAACGATGACCCTTAGCAAACTTACTTGAACCATCGGCACGATAGTTGGCAGTCAAACCATAACGCTCCTTATAGATATATGAAGCGGTAGCTAGGTAAGACTCTAGAGTGACAGTAGATGTAGCAGATGACATGCTGCTCATTTGAACAGCGTTACCCCATTCAAGCACATTGTCGCCACCTGTTGCTGCAACGTGTGCCATACCACCAGTCATGCTTGCAGTGCGAGTCAAGTGGCTCTCGTGACCCGCCATTACGCGGATAGAGTGGTCATCAATCATTTTGTTATACTCTAACAATTGGTTTGCCATAAATGCCAATCGACTAGTTTGGGTCTTGTAGATACGACCAATACCTGCTGCGTCACCATAGAATGCGTTGGTGAACTCAGAATTGGTCAATCCAAGGTATGTCAAACCGGCGTTCACGGTAAGTTTGAGATCCTTGTAGAATTTAAACTCAAGCATACCTGCTGTGTTGAAATGGTGTTGTACGGTATTGTCGCGGTCATACAACAATGAACCTGCAGGGTTAATACCAGCACCAAAACCACGACCAGAACCCTCGTGCATACCATAGTCGAATGCAAGACCACCAGTACGACTGTCGTATTTGATAGTTCCGTCTTCATTGTACAAATATACAGGATAGATAGCTGGCATACCATTCACATACGCAAAACCATTGTTCATGTTGTCGCCTTGACCAGCAGCATTCATAGTAGAATATGCGTAGCTAGTGTTCAAACTACCTTTTAACCATTTCTTAGGTCTAAATTCTACATTGCTACGAACAGTAAAACGATCGTAGTCAGAACCAATATAATAACCTTCGTCTTTAAGATAACCTAATGACGCGTAATATGTTACTTTCTCATTACCACCAGAAATTCTCACGGTAGCATCCATTTTTTGACCTACACGGAAAATAGCATCCTCCCAAGAAGTCATGTCGCTATAACCTGGCTTCATGGTTACATCATCACGGAATTTACCATTAGCACCAATCAATTGGTTTCCTGGTTGCTCCCAAAGGTTATAAATGGTAGGAATACCTTTAGCGCTGAAGAGTAGGTTACTAGCATCTTGCAAACGACCAGACTCGCTAGAACGAGCACTAGCGTTATAGAGACCCATCCAAGCCATCTCTACGTATTCTTGTGGACTAGTGATTACATCATACATTGGCAACAAGTGCATGTTTGCACCATA
>JAZQSZ010000148.1:0-7630 GCA_045630365.1 Paludibacteraceae bacterium
GAAATGACAATTTAAAGTGTCAATTAACTAGCTAATTAAATTATAAAATATTAACTATTAATAGAATAAAGTTACTATGATTCGCACAACATTTAACAAACTGAGAGAAGTGAAGGATAGCCTTCCAAAGGGTAGTTCAGCAGTTATCGCTGAAGAGTTAGGTATGACCGCTGACGATGTTCGCGCATATTTCAACGGAACAGCTACAGTAGGTTATCATATTGAGCAAGGTCCAGACGGCGGAATCGTTATCTTGGAAGATACTAAGATTTTAGAAGTTGCATTGCGCCTCGCATGGGCTACTAAAAATGCACTTTGATGAGCAATTTGAATAAATGAAAAGAATAATCATCATTTTAGCACTAACGCTCATCGGCGTTAGTGCTTTTTCTTTGAAAGCATCTGCTGAAGAGACAAAAGAAAAAGAGTCTGCTTTCTTCTACGAAGTAGGAGCGGATGTTGTAAGCGCATACCTATGGCGTGGACAAAATCTTGGAGGTTTATCTATTCAACCATCAGTAACATTGGGGTGGAACGGTTTATACCTATGCACATGGGCTAATATCGGTGCTGACAACTGGAAATTCCAAAATCTCAATCCTGAACTGGATGTCACCATCGGATATGACAATTATGGTGTCCAATTGGATTTGACTCACCTATACTATTTCTATGGCGATAAATACTTCAAAGGTTTAGGCGATGCCAATAACGAATATAGTAGTAGCACGATGGAACTTCATGCCGGTATCAACGTTGGAGAATGGGTTGAAAAAGTGCCACTCTCTATTGATTGGTACACAACCGTATTGGGATACGATCCTATAATGGATGCAGATGAGAATCCTATACTCAACGAAAATGGAAATGCCAAACGTGCCTACTCAACCTATATTCAAGTAGGATACGACATTACCCTTCCACTAGATATCATTCTCGGTATTAAAGTTGGTTTTACCCCTTGGCAGGGAATGTACTCCGACTACGCAGAAGTATGGACTAATGGTCAAACAGTGGGTATTAACAACATACAATTGCGCGCAGAAAGAGAATTTGAGCTAAAAGGCATATACCTCAATGTATGGGGCGAAGCAATGTTCAATTGCTACGGCGTAACTAAAGACAATATCATTCAGACCTTTGGCGAAGCCTCTTCACAAAAACTCAATGCCTGCGTTGGCGTAGGTGTATATTTCGGCAACTAAAATGAAGAAGTGGACAGCTTTGGGATTTGCAATAATAGCAGCAGTCTTGCTGCTATTATTGCCTAATACCCCCAAAACACAATATTACCACAACCAAGGTAAGATTTTCGGTACCTATTATAATATTCGATACGAGGCTACCGAAGATTACCATGACAACGTCAAAGCGGCCCTCAAAGCAGTAGATCAGTCGCTCAGTATGTTCAACCTGAACTCCGTAATCAGTAAGATTAATCGCAACGATAGCGTAATCTTAGATTCGTTGTTCATTACGATGTTCAATGAGGCACAAGCTATCAGTCAACTATCTAATGGCGCTTTTGATATAACCGTAGCTCCTTTAGTTAATGCTTGGGGTTTTGGCAAGAACATAGCACTCGGCGATGAGGCGAAAAAGTTACTGGGCAAAAAGGCACAAATAGACAGCATCAAAACATTTGTAGGATACGACAAAGTACATCTAGTAAATCATTGTCTACAAAAAGACGATGAGCGTATCACCCTAGATGCTAGTGCTATAGCAAAAGGATATGCGTGTGACATCGTTGCCAACACCCTTCGCGAAAAAGGATGCGAGAATTTACTCGTGGATATAGGAGGCGAAGTCGTATTACAAGGAGTCAACGACAAAGGTCAAGCATGGAAAGTAGGTATTAGTAAGCCTAACAACAATGGCGAGGGCATGGATAACACACTTCAAGAAGTGATTGCTAGTACTAATCTATGCATGGCCACATCTGGCAATTATCTACAATACTATATGGTAGGTAGCGAGCGTAGGAGTCACACGATTGATCCTCGCACGGGTTATCCAGTAGAACATTCACTATTGAGTGCCACCGTGAGTGCTAGTAGTTGTATGCGTGCGGATGCACTTGCCACAGCATGCATGGTATTGGGTGAAAAAGAAGCACTCAACATGATTGAGTGCATTCCTGATGCTGCTTGTTATCTGATTATTGCTCAAGCAGATTCGCTACGCGTAGTAAGTTCTTCGAGGTGGGTAGATTAGCAAACCCCACTAGATAATATTCGAGCAACGGTCTTTGTTACATTGCTCATCGCAAATTCGCGTTGCATAGCCACCTCCAATGGTACTTTCTCTTCCAAAATAGGATAGATACCAGCAAAGCCCATTTGCACAAGACTATCACACATCTCCACACAGCCACCTATGGCTACTACGGGGATGTGTTGTTTTTTAGCGCGATTGAGTACGCCCGCTGCTGTTTTACCCTTTGCTGTTTGGAAATCAACCTTACCTTCGCCCGTAATTATGAGATTGGCACCTTGAATAGTGGTATCAAAATCTATTGCATCGAGCACCATGTCAATACCTTTTTTGAGCGTTGCTCCTAAGAAAGCACGGAAAGCACCTCCCATACCACCAGCCGCACCCGCTCCTGCCACAGGAACAATATCTATCGCATACTTCTCCGCGATCACCTTAGCCAACGAAGCCATACCCTCATCTAAACGCTTTACCATCTCAGCATCTGCACCCTTTTGAGGAGCAAAGACGGGAGCAGCACCCTCTGGACCACAGAAAGGTGTATCAACATCGCAAGCCACCGTAAAAACAGAATTTTTGACTGCCTCACTCACCAAGGAATCATCTATTCTAGCAATCTGACTCAGCGCTCCACCACAACCATTCTTAATAAGTTGGTCGTTAGAATCATAGAAACGATACCCCATTGCCTGGAGCATACCTATACCAGCATCGTTGGTAGCACTGCCACCGATACCAACTAAGAACTGACGGCAACCGCGTGCTATAGCATCCATGATTATCTCACCTGTTCCATAGGTGGATGTCAACCAAGGATTGCGCTCCTCAACTTTGAGTAGTGGCAGACCACTAGCTGCTGCCATCTCTAAGATAGCCGTCTCGCCAGCAATACCATAGTAAGTCTCTATCTCACGTCCCAAAGGATCGCTCACCTTGACCTTGACAATCTCTCCGCCTAAGGCATCGACAATAGCCTCAACAGTACCTTCGCCACCATCGGCTACATTGACGGCAATAATCTCTGAATCAGGATATACCTCTACGACACCCGCACTAGCTGCAGTAGCCACATCCAGCGAACTCATTGAGCCCTTGAATGAATCAGACGCAATAACAATTTTCATCACGATATACAGATTTAGAATATACGATTTAGAATATTAGATAGGCAGTCACACTACAAATAGTAAGTACCAAACCTACGATAGACTCATAAGGTATGAGTTTCAAACGCTCCTTCACACTCATACCCATCGATCCACCTGTAGCATGGAAGAAAGATCCGTGTGGTAGATGGTCTAAGATTGTAGCACCCGCATTGACCATCGCTGCGCCCCAAATGGCAGTCACACCAGCAGCCACAATAGCATCCGCAAAAGATGCAGAAGCAATCGTAGCACCTGCCGTAGTAGAAGCAGTCGCTGCAGACATCAATGCGCCCGCAATAGGAGCCATCAGTGTTCCGCCATTGCTCCAACCGGCTAACATACCTACCAATACATCTTTAATAGCCGAAGCCTTAATCACACCAGCCAACGTGCCAGTACCTACCAACAGGATAGCAATACCAGACATTTTATCCAATCCGTATGAAAGGCATGCGGACATATTTTTCCAATGGCCTGTAGCGATAATTCCGATAACACCACCCACTGGCAATGCGATCATAGGATCAACCACGATATCCGCAATAGGACGTAGAGCCAACAACAAAATAGTCACAATAGGTCCGATAAGACTGCGCCATAATGCAGGTAGTTGCTCGTCTTTCTCCTCTTGCAAATTTCCTTCCATCAACTCGCCTTTAGGCATAAGAGGTATAATCACAAACACTGTCACCAATAGACCAATTATTGCAGGAAGTACACCTGCTGCCATCACAGATGATAACGGCGCATCAAAATTCTCCGCAGCAATAATGGTATTAGGGTTAGGCGAGAGAATATTACCGCATTTTCCTCCGCCGATCATAGCAAGAAGCAATTTAAACTTGGAGAGTTTCAAACGATTACCCATGATGATAGCAATAGGAGCTATGGTAATAACCGCCACATCAATAAAGACGCCCATCGCCGTCAACAAGAGGGCAGATAAAGCCAATGCCAAATAAATATACTTTTGCCCAAGAGCTTTAATGATGCTACGAGCGATAGTAGAGGCAGCACCTGTTTTGACCAACATGCCAGTCAATACACCCGCTGCTATGATACGCACAATAGCAGGAGTAATATCCTTAACACCTGAGATCATCTCCGCAACGGTAGTTTCTAGACCCCAACCCGCTAGCAAACCACCCACCAATGCTCCCAAAATCAAGCTATATACAGGAGATAATTTTCTTATTATCAACACGATTGATAATACTAAGCCTATCAAGGCTGCCAAAGCACTATTCATGATTCTATGATTTTATATTTATGAGGTGCAAAGTTACTATTTTTCCTTCACATAGGCAAATTTTGAGCAAATTAATTACATTTATTTGCAAATATCAAAAAAAATCACTACCTTTGCAGGCTGATTTTGTATATTAACGTCAATACGCCCAATAAAATGAGACTAAATTGGTATAAAATAGCGTTTTTGTCCTGTCTAAGTATATTATTGCTTGGATTCTCCTCGTGTGGAGAGTATCAAGCTATACTTAAGTCCAAAGACACCGAACTGAAATACCAAAAAGCCTTGTCATATTTCAACGACAAGCAATACATTAAAGCACAGACACTTTTAGACGAAGTTACGTCATACTATCGAGGAACCGATCGATCACAAGATGTATTGATATACCTTTCTCGCTGCTATATGGGACAGAAAGACTACTCTGGCGCAGCGGAATATTACCAAGCATATATCCGAAACTACCCAAAAGGACGTTACATCATAGAAGCTCGTTTCCAAGTAGGACATTGTTACTATTTGAATGCTCCTGATGCAAGATTAGATCAAACTGAAACTAAAAAAGCTATCGAGTTTTTTACCCAATTCGTAGAATTTTATCCAGATAGTCCTTATGCACAACAAGCATATCAAGAGATGAACGAACTCTACGACAAATTGGCATACAAAGAATATCTCAGTGCTAAACTTTATTATAACCTAGGTACATACCTTGGTAACAACTACTTAAGTGCAGAAATCGTTGCCAAAAATGCCATGCGAGACTATCCAACCAATAAGTATCAAGAAGAACTCAACTGGTTGATTCTTCAAGCCAAATACCAACAATTGGTTAACTCATTGGATAGCAAACGCGAGGAACGAGCACGAGACACAGAGGATGAGTACTATAGTTTTGTGACCCAGTACCCTAATTCCAAACATCGTGCAGCAGCAGAAAGAATCCGCAAAGATCTCAACAAGATATTGTTGCAATACTAACGAAATTTAATTTAATATAACAGATATGATCGACTACAAAAAAACTACTGCCCCTAACAACACTATCACTAGGGACATGAACGAACTCACAGAAAACGTAGGAAACGTGTATGAAACAGTTGCTATCATCGGTAAACGTAGTAACCAAATCAGCACTGCCCTCAAGAAAGAGTTGGATGCAAAATTGCAAGATTTTTCTGTACCTCAAGACTCTATGGATGACACCTACGAGAACTTGGAGCAAATAGAAATCTCTAAAAACTACGAAGCTCTTCCTAAACCATCTTTGATCGCAACACAAGAGTTCATTGATGGACAGCTCATCTACAGAGGTAGCAATAAAGACGAAGCGCTGAAGTGATTCTTCAAGGCAAACATATACTCGTAGGAATCAGTGGAGGTATCGCAGCATACAAGATTCCCGAATTGATTCGTCAGCTACGTAAAGCAGGTGCTATAGTGAAAGTGACAACTACCAAGAACGCCTTGGAGTTTGTCACTTCTCTTACCCTGCAAACAGTTAGCGGGAATCCAGTATATTCAGATGTGTTTGCCGCAATTAACGAGCACAGCACAGAGCATATTTCCCTACCCGATTGGGCAGATCTAATGCTCATTGCCCCTGCCACAGCCAACCTACTCTGTAAAATGGCACACGGCATAGCGGACGATGCGCTTACCACCACATTTGCTGCGATGCGCAAACCTGTAGTCATTGCACCTGCGATGAATACCAACATGTATGATTCACCTGCTACACAACAGGCCATACACCAACTAGCACAATGGGACAACATCACCATGTTAGACGCTGCTAGCGGCGAACTAGCATGTGGTACGAGTGGCAAAGGACGTATGCAGGAGATAGATGTATTGGTAGCAGCAACAGAGTATGCCCTTACGCCCAAAACGCTCTTCGGCAAACAAGTCCTCATTACAGCAGGTCCCACCCACGAGGCTATCGACCCTGTACGTTATATCACAAATGCATCTACAGGAAAAATGGGTTACGCGCTCGCGCGTGCATGCCTAAAAAGAGGTGCAAATGTAACATTGGTATCAGGTCCATGTCAAGTGTCACTACATGCTTGGCAAGAGTTCACTCCACTAACCATCGTACCGGTCCAATCTGCCGCAGATATGTGTCAGGAAGCATTGAAATCATTTGAGACAGCCGACATCAGTATCCTATGTGCTGCTGTTGCAGATTTCACCCCTGCCAACAAAGCAGAGCAAAAAATCAAGAAACAACCTGGACAAACAAGCATGACTATCGATATGACTACCACTGTCGATATTGCGGCTACACTTGGTCAGCGCAAACGGGCAGACCAACAACTAGTCGGGTTTGCACTCGAAACGCACGACGAGATGCATAACGCCCAACGCAAACTCCAATCCAAAAACCTAGATATGATTGTACTCAACTCGCTACAAGATACAGGCGCTGGATTTGGTACAGATACCAACAAGGTAACATTTATTTACCCCAATGGTACCATAAAAAACCTCCCCCTTATGTCTAAGGAGGAGGTCGCAGATGAGATTATCTCTCACTTATAGTTATTATCCTTTCAATTTATTCAAGATAGTACCCAAGATTGATTTATCCTCAGTCTTGATAGTTGTAGTCTCTGCAGGAGTAACATTTTCTTCGCTCTCTGGAGTCCACTCCTTACGCTCTTCAATAGCGCCTAGTTGATTCTGAACAAAAGCAATAACGTCGTTAAGTCCCTCTGTAAAGTGAGCAAAATCCTCTTTGTACAAGAACACTTTGTGCTTCTCGAATTGTGGTGGTTCTGCCTCACCTGTTTGCTTACGTTTGCTCTCTGTGATACACAAATACAAATCCTCATTGCGAGCCTTCTTGACATCCAAATAGTAAATACGTTTGCCCGCTTTCACTGAACGAGAATACACAATCTCTGGTTCAGTTTTTCCTTCAAATCTACGATTTTCCATCTATTTATAGTTTTCTTTATTGTTTATTAGCAATTCCTATGCAAAATTACAATATTTTTTTGAATTGTGCAAA
>JAZQSZ010000149.1:0-7602 GCA_045630365.1 Paludibacteraceae bacterium
TAAATCTTAATAAAATCGCAGAAATATTAACTTTCTGCGATTTTTCTTGCATATATGCGATATTTTTCGTACCTTTGTGCGCTTTTTGTGTATAATGGTTATTAATAAATTAATAAACAAGAGATTTATGCAAGATTTTCAGAGTTTATGCCAATCAAGGCGTTCGTATAGAAAATACACCAATCAAGCTGTAGAGCAAGAGAAATTGGATTATATTATCCGCTGTGCATTGATGTCTCCTGCGGGCAAAAGAATGAATCCTTGGCACTTTGTGGTGATTAAGAACGAAGAGATACTTCGTCAACTAGCCGGTTGCCGTACCTATGGTAGCGGAATGTTTGACACCGCTATGGCAGGTATCGTAGTGGCAGCTGACACAAGTGTGATCGATACATGGCAATGCGATGCTGCTATAGCAGCGCAGAACATTTGGCTCGCTGCTGCCGACCAAGGTCTAGGCGCATGTTGGTGTCACGTGTACCAACGAGAAGGTGCAGAGGACTTGGTGCGAAAGCTGACTAACCTCCCAGAAAACTACACCGTGCTCTGCGTGATGTCGCTAGGTTATAAAAACGAAGAGCGCAAACCTTTTGACTTTGAGAAACTGCAATACGACAAAGTAACACAAATAGATTAAAGTTTAAAGTTTAGAGTTTAAAGGCAAGGTATATGAAACCAATAATTGCAATAACAGCGGGAGATATTAACGGAGTAGGGTACGAGATTATCCTCAAGAGTTTGATCAATCCTCATATCTGTGAGATTTGTCGTCCTATCGTATACGGCAATGCTAAGATAGCACGCCAATACGCTAAGACCCTCACCGAAGAATTCCACAATATCCAATGGAATATCATCGAGTCACCTAAGCAAGCAAAAGACGGCCGACTCAACCTCATTACTTGCTACAGCGATGACACTCCTGTACAAATAGGTGTGTCTACACCAGAAGCAGGACAAGCGTCATTCAAGAGTCTACAACGCGCTACAGGCGACTTGCAACAAGGATTAGTAGATGCTATCGTGACCGCACCTATCAATAAAGATAATATCCAAAGCGACAAGTTCCAATACTCTGGACACACCGAGTATTTGACCCATTATTTCGCTGGCGATACCGACAGTCTGATGATGATGATTAGCGAGCGCATGCGAGTGGCACTCGTTTGCAATCACACACCTATTTCGCAAATTAGCGAGAAGATTACCATAGAAAATATCCTTGCTAAGTTAGCAGTATTGAACAAGACCCTTCAGGTGGATTTCTCCTGCCGCAAACCACGCATTGCCGTATTGGCTTTAAACCCTCACGCAGGCGACAACGGACTAATAGGTCAGGAGGAGCAAGAGGTTATTCGTCCGGCTATCGCTCAGGCACAAGAGCAGGGAATATGGGCCTTTGGTCCATACTCTGCCGATGGATTCTTTGGCGCAGGACAATACAATCACTTTGATGCTGTGCTCGCTATGTATCACGATCAAGGTTTAGCACCATTCAAGGCGCTCGATATGAGCGGTGTGAACTTCACTGCAGGTCTGCGCGTGGTGCGCACCTCGCCAGATCATGGTACTGCGTATGGTATCGCAGGTAAGAACGAGGCTGATGCAACGAGTATGTTGCACGCTATTTATACGGCAATTGATGTGCTGAAAACTCGTAAAGAAAATATTGAACTATTGGCCAATCAACTGATTGTAGAGCGCAAAGAAGTGAAGAAAGAATACCATGTAGAAAAATTTGTGCCAAAAGACTAGTTCAAAGTTGAGAGATTAAAGATTAAAGACAAGATATGACAAGTAAAGAAATTAGACAATTCTTTTTGGATTATTTTGAGAAGAAGGGACACAAGATCGTACCTTCAGCACCAATGGTCATAAAAGATGACCCAACACTGATGTTTACCAATGCCGGAATGAACCCCTGGAAAGGTATTATCCTAGGTAATGACCCTATCCAATATCCTCGCGTAGCAGACTCACAAAAATGTTTGCGCGTAAGCGGTAAGCACAACGACCTCGAGGAGGTAGGACATGATACCTATCACCACACGATGTTTGAGATGCTCGGAAACTGGTCATTTGGCGATTACTTCAAAGAGGGCGCTATCGATATGGCATGGGAATACCTCGTGGATGTACTCAAACTAGACCCAAAGAACCTCTATGTAACTGTTTTTGAAGGTTCACCTGAGGAAGGCATAGCTCGCGATGACGAGGCTGCAAGTATCTGGGCAAAACACCTGCCTGCTGATCATATCCTCAACGGCAATAAGCACGATAACTTCTGGGAGATGGGCGATACCGGTCCTTGTGGTCCTTGCTCTGAGATCCATGTGGATAGTCGTAGCGAGGAAGAGAAAGCCGCTGTTTCTGGTCGCGAACTCGTGAACAAAGACCACCCACAAGTCATCGAGATATGGAACCTCGTGTTCATGCAATACAACCGCAAAGCCGATGGTTCACTCGACGGTCTGCCAAACAAAGTGATTGACACCGGTATGGGATTTGAGCGTCTCGTGCGCACCATGCAAGGCAAACAATCTAACTACGACACCGATGTGTTCCAACCAATGCTCAAACGCATTGGCGAGATCTGCGGGGTAGAGTACGGCAAAGAGGAGAAAGTGGATGTGGCTATGCGCGTGATTGCCGACCATATCCGTACCATTGCTTTTGCTATTGCGGATGGTCAGTTGCCTAGCAACGAGAAAGCAGGTTATGTGATTCGTCGTATCTTGCGCCGTGCAGTACGCTACGGATACACCTTCCTTGGACAACGCGAGGCGTTTATGTACAAACTCGTACCACAACTCATTGCAGACATGGGCGAGGCATACCCTGAACTCGTGAAACAAGAAGGACAGATCACCCCTGTGATAAAGAGTGAGGAGGACGGTTTCCTCCGTACATTGGACAAAGGTATCAACCTGCTCGATAAACTCATGAAAGAGGCTAAGGGTAAGGAAATCTCTGGTGTGGATGTGTTCACATTGAAAGATACCTACGGTTTCCCACTTGACTTGACCCAACTGATTCTCAGCGAGAATGGTTTCACCACCAACGAAGAGGAGTACAACAAAGCGCTTGAGCGTCAAAAAGAAATGGGTCGTCAAGCCAACAAACAAGAGTTGGGCGACTGGGTAGAACTCAGCGAAGGCGATACAGAGTTTGTAGGATACGATATTCTCAGTTGTGAGACCAAAGTTTTGCGTTATCGTAAGGTAAACCAAAAGGGTAAAGATTTCTACCAAGTGGTACTCACCAAGACTCCATTCTATGCAGAGATGGGTGGTGAGATTGGCGATACCGGTACATTGGGCAATGTGCGCGTACTCGATACCAAGAAGGAAAACAACCTGGCAGTACACCTATGCACAGAGTTGCCAGAAGGCATAGAGGGCACACTCGTGGCAACTGTGGATACAGACCGCCGTCAGGCAATCGCTTGCAACCACTCTGCTACCCACATCATCCACTACGCATTGCGCCAAGTATTGGGCGAGCACGTGGAGCAAAAGGGTAGTTATGTGACCGCAGAGAGTTTGCGTTTTGACTTCTCACACTTCCAAAAAGTAACTCCAGAGCAATTGCGCGAAGCAGAGATATTGGCTAACAAGATCATCCGTCAAGACTTGGCACTCGAAGAGAGTCGTCATACTCCAATCGAGGAGGCAAAAGCGATGGGCGCAATGGCACTCTTTGGCGAGAAATACGGCGACGACGTGCGCGTGATTAAGTTTGGTCCATCCGTAGAACTTTGTGGTGGTTGCCACGTGGCTTCTACAGGTAAGATTGGTGCACTCCGTATTGTGATGGAGACTAGCGTGGCTGCAGGTATTCGTCGTATTGAGGCAGTAACCGCAGAGAAAGCCGATGAACTCTACTACAAACAAGTGGATACATTGAACAACTTGCGTGGAATGTTCAACAATGCTCCAGACCTAGCAGGTGCTATCCGCAAAGCCATTGAGGAGAATGCGGACCTCAAGAAACAAATCGAAGGATTTATGGCTGAGAAGATTGCACGTTATTGCGACGAACTTCTAGCGAAAGCCGTAGAGTATAATGGTATTAAACTCATTCGTCTCGAGGGCGAGGCAGACCACAATGTGCTTCGTCAAGTACCAGCGATATTAAAGACTAAGTTCCCTGAGGGCAAATATGCACTCGTAGGTGCCACTCAGCAAGAGGGTAAACCAATGATTAGCGTCGTGCTCTCACAAGCATTAGTAGATGCAGGTAAGAACGCTGGACAAATCATTAAGTCTGCTGCTAAGAACATCCAAGGTGGTGGTGGCGGTCAGGCATGGATGGCTACTGCCGGTGGTCGCAATGCCGAAGGACTAACTGCTGCTATGGAGGAGATGTTGGCAGCGCTTTGCTAACCAACTAGTATATCTAGCAACACTAGTACAACTAGCCAACTAGAATCATATGAAGACCCTAACAGGTTATTTACCTAAGAAATACCGTTCTGCAGTTCGTTTCGTGCTCGTAGGAGCATTGGGAACGGGCTTGCAGTATGGTGTTTATTATTTATTGTTAGAGGTCTTTCAGAATTATTGGCCTGGTATAGCAATCCTAACCTCGTTGGCTTTTACCATCGGATTTGTTGTAGAGATGGTGTGCAACTATTTCTTGACAAGTTTCTACACATTTAGAGTGCGCCCTTCGCTGAAGAATATGGGCGGTTTTTTATTAGGTCGTACTCTCAACTATTTTATCCAAATGCTACTACTCAATGTGCTCATATGGTTGCATATGTCCAAAGAGTGGTCAGGATTGGTAGCGATAGCGTTGGCAGGTGTGATAAATTATTTTATGCTTCTGCCATTCTACAAAGATAAAAAACGCCATTCGCACAATAACACAAATAATATCAGTTCACAATTAGAGGAGTTGAATCCCGAATTAGGTGATCCAAACTATAATTTATGAAACGAAAAACATATATAGATGATCAAGGTAATGCCTTGCCTTATCCTTGGTTGATAAATACAGCACTCTGTCTCGTAGGAGGAACACAGAGATTACGTTTGAACTATTGGAATAAACACCCTAAGCATGCGGCAGAAAGGACATTACGTGATATTCTGACGATTTCCAAAGATACTGTCTATGGTCGAGAGCACCATTTTGATCGTATTTTGTCTGCTACTAACGCAGAGGACCTATTCCGCTTATATCGTATGTATGTGCCTGTTAATGACAGTTTTGAGACCTTGCGTCCCTATGTAGAGCGTCATAAGAACGGCGAGGAGAATATCCTCTTCCCTGGCAAACCAGATATGTATGCCACAACTTCAGGTACTACTGCGCAACCCAAGTGGGTACCTATGACCCATAAATATCTCAAAGATGTCTATGGCAAGATGACCCACATTTGGATATGGAACTTCATTTGCCACCGTAGTCGTATTTTCGGTGGACATCTCTTTACAACAGTCGGCAAAGAACTCGAGGGCTATGCCCCAGACGGCACGGTGTTTGGATCGGTCTCTGGTGTGCTTGTACGCGATGTACCAAAGATCATCAAAAAACACTATACTGCTCCTGCTTGTGTCATGTCCATAGATGACTACGCTGCTCGAAACTATACTCTTATGCGACTTGCTCTACAGTATCGCGATGTAACACTATGGGCAACTGCCAACCCTTCTACAATTCTAGAACTCCTACGCACACTCAACGAGAACACCGAAGAGATGATTGATGATATAGAGAAGGGTAGTTTGAGTTGTAATTTCGACATATCTGAATATATCCGTGAGGAGTTATACGCATACATGTCTCCACAACCCCAACGCGCAGAGGAACTACGCCAGTTGCTCAAGCAATACGGCAAACTAGAGCCAAAACACTTTTGGCCATGGTTGCAACTCCTCTCTACATGGAAATGTGGTAACACCAAAATTTATATGGAGAAATACATGGACCAATTCAATTGGGACAAGACTTTCTACCAGGAGTTAGGATATATTGCTACAGAGTGCCGCTTTGGTTTTTCGCTAGATGATACCAATGAGTCTGTGCTCTTCCCACACTTCCATTACTATGAGTTTGTGGAAGAGAGTGAATTGGATAATCCACACAAACATTTCTTGCAGATCCACGAACTCGAGATAGGCAAACGATATTGTGCTTATGTAACAACCTATTCGGGTCTCTTCCGTTATAATATGAACGATCTCGTAGAGGTAGGAGGCCAATTCTACAACACGCCCACCGTACATATGGTGTCCAAAGTTAATGGCATTGTGTCCATGACGGGAGAGAAACTCTATGAACCACAATTCATTGACGCGGTACACAAGGCGGAAGAACTAATGGATGTTAAGACCAAGTTCTTCGTGGGTTTCGCGGATGTACGCGAGTCAAAATACCATTTCTACTATGAGTTTGTCAATGAGGATATTGACCAAGAGACGGCGGATGAATTTACCAAGGTGGTAGATCGCAAGTTACAAGAGATCAACAACGAATACGAATCTAAGCGTGCTTCGTTCCGTCTCAAAGAGCCACAAGCACATATCTTGCTCAGCAATGCATATGCACGTTTCAAAGCTGCGTGCCTGCGTGATGGTTTCCGAGATGGACAATTCAAGTTCAATCTTCTTATGCAAGACGACAAACGCCGTCGTAAGTTTGATCAGATTGAACGCACGGAGACACTATCGGATAAGATCATGGAGATTGCTAACACCATTGATGATAATATCAAAGAACGCCAACAGAAACGCACCCAACGACGCACTGCCCGCAAGGCGCGTAGAACTAAGGCATGATCAAAAAACTCATACCATATATAGCTATTATCTGCGCTATGCTCATTTGGGCGGGCGCAGGTATTGCTGTTAAAGAGGCTCTACTTGTCTTTAATCCTCTGACACTCATTGTTCTACGCTTCTCCATAGCCGTTGTGTTAATGCTGTGTGTAGGATGGATTTTTCGTGGTAACGATATAGTTGGACTGCAAAGGGTAGAGAAGAAAGATCTTCCACTCTTTCTCTTTGGCGGACTACTACAACCTTTCTTGTACTTTATTTTTGAGACATACACCTATCAGAGTTTTGCTTCACCTACCATTGCGGAGGCTATGCTCAGTACCCAACCAATCCTGGCGCCTATTTTTGCTTGGGTTATTCTTCGCGAACAAGTGACACGCTACAATATCCTGGGTATTATTGTGTCTACTGTGGGTATGTTGCTATTGCTACTAGTTGGTAGCAATAATTTTGCAATAGGCAATCCTTGGGGAATATTCTTGGCTATTCTAACTGTTAGTTGCTCAGTTGGTTATAGTGTAGTACTTCGCAGAATACCACCACAATATTCTCCACTCACTATTGTTTTCTATGTACAGTCCATATCGTTGGTTCTGTTCTATGTTTTGTGGGGTGGAAACCAATTATTGAACTCCTCAGCTCCTGAACTCCTAAACACCTACACTTCTGAACTCCTGACCCCTATACTCTCCGTCCTCTATCTGGCCGTCTTAGCTTCTGTGACAGCGTTCATTTTGTTTTGTTACACAGTACGCTATATCGGTGTCACGCGCGCGAACATATTTAATAATATACGCCCCGTTTTTACGGCTTTGAT
>JAZQSZ010000150.1:0-3865 GCA_045630365.1 Paludibacteraceae bacterium
ACGAGCTTCTTATCGAAGTCAGCGCCTTTGAGGTCAGCTACGATCTTCTCCTTCCATGCCTTTGAAGAGATGGCTGGGAATTCGGCTAACATGTTCAATTTTTCTTCTGCCATGATTTTTGGAGTTAATATTTAATAATTAATATAGTTAATATTCTCAAATATATGTTTTTTAGCACATTTTTGCTCGCCAAAGCGGCGAAACTACATATTTCGCGACAAAGGTACTACTTTTTTCGCATATACGCAAGAGTGCGCGTGCATTTTGTACAAAAAAAGTAGAGATTCGGCGAAAATCTCTACTTAATTCACAAATATGTCGTTAAAATAACTTACTTAGGGTACACAGGACGGATGAAACATCCACAATAACGAGGATGAGTAACATCCTTGTATCCATTGTTGTCGAAATACAGGACATGAGCCAAACTAGGATCGTCTGACAATGTACTTGTCCAATAATATGCCCACTCCCCTGGTCTAAAGATCGAAGTACCTGACATACATCCACCAATGGCCAAGAAAATAGCTTTTCCATTGATTCGACTGGTCACTCTAAAGCCTTGTTGATCGGCAATATATGTCCAATCGCAATTTTGGTATAGTTCTGCCAATTCCTTTGAGGTAGGCATACGCCAATCGCCACCCCATACAACATTAGCAGCATCATCCGACAAGTCGAGTTGAGTCTTATTGTCCACCTTACCCTTGTCAGGATCGTTATTATACTTGGTCAAAGAACTAGAAAGACCATATTGATAAGTAGACCATGAGTAGTCGGATTTAGTATCTGTTTCTCCCCATGCATAGTAATCGCCAGACTTCCCAGGCAGACTCTCACCTAGATTTTCAATCGCCCACTTGACAGATAAGCCAAGATCTACATACTCATGATCTCTGTGGTAGGTGTGCTCTTCGGTAGTAAAACACAATTCACGACCATAAGAAGTACCATTTGCATTTGTTGCATACGCACGGACATAGTACGTCGTTCCATGATTCAATTCCAACAGATATGAATTGACAGGACCACTAGTAGAGGTTTGGAGTACTTGGCTATCCTCGCCCTCCACTGTAGGCATAGGAGATATGGAATAGCAGAATCCTGCTTGGGTGATGGCACTACCTCCATCATCCTTAATCATGGCAGACACCTTGGCCGAGGTATAAGTGATATCACTCACAGAGTCGGTATAAACAACAGGCTTTCCCAAGGCAAATGTCTCAAACGAACTCATATACGCCGACAAAAAAGTAGAATAAGAATTATACACCTGATAGCGAACATAGTACTTGGTAGCAGGAGTGAGTTCATCAATTGTTCCAACACGCAGTTCTTTCTCTTCGCCGAGAAGTACTTGAATGGTTTCAGTAAAATCCTCGGAAGTAGAAAGTATCGCTTTGGCATAATGAATAGTCAGATTGCTCTTGAGGTTGCACGAAATTTTTACCGATGTATGCAAGGGTTCGATTGTTTCCTGCTCTACTAAGACCCAAGTGAGGTCAGGTTGCTTATCGGGTTGGCAAGCAACGAAAGTAAGCATCAAGATGCTAGCAAAAATATATTGGAATGCTCTTTTCATAATACAAAATACGAGAAGTTAAGAATTATCAGAATGTCCATCCTATACCGGCTTCGAGTTCCAAATAGGAAGGCATATCTTTAGCCATAATGGAGTTGATACCCGCGGAGAGAGTGAATCCCTTGATACTCCCCATGACACCCGCACTAAAGCTAAGACCCTTGGTGTATGCAGGTTTGTAGAGAGCCCAACTCTCCCCTCCATCACGATTGTAATAACCCCATTGGCGCATGTAAACACCATATCCGAGACCTGCGTAGAGACCACACGTAGAGTTCTTGTGGAGGTCTAGTTTCTCATTATTAAGGAAATTGAGCACCACACCCGCATTCACATGCCATGTACCAAAGCGTGTATTACCTGTATAGGCAGGACTGATTTCACCTATCGCGCCACTCATATTGGCTTTCAAAACAGGCTCTTTGAGGTTTTGGAAGTTAGAACGCCCCTTGACATACCAACCGATACCGCACACGCGTGTGACCTCTCCGTACACTTGACCAAACATTAGACCCGCACTCCATGCAGGGTTAAAGGCATATGCACCTTGTGCCACAATGAAGGTGTTATATCGGTAAACCTTACGTCGCAAAGCAGGTGAGACAGTAAGATGTTCGCCTGGATGAACAACAACCGTCTGCTTCCAAGCATGGTGTTTCTTTTTCTTGATAGTCAGCGCGTAGGGACCAATAGGATATTTCTCGTCATTCAAAGGCAAAGCAACGCATTGCTTTTCTTGGTCATAGACCATACTGGCAGTAAGGCCGGTAAGATCCGAACTATCCGATTGGATGGACATCCAGCCAAAGCGTGCTGCAAGGGTAATGGTAGTGTCCGTATGCAAGGAATCAACCACGAGTGATCCCTCCGCAGTCTTGTAGTCATCTGCGGTAATGGTGTAGTAGTATGTGCCTTCGGTCAGGTACATATGGGTTTGGCCGTCCGTAAGTGGCCAGTTCTGTTTGACCCATCCAGATAGCACTTCCACCTGAGCAGTCTTAGGCTCGACAGTCAGGGTATAAGGATATTGTTTCAATTCGTTAGGATTGCGCGTTTCGTTCTGCAAAGAGAAATGCACACGTCCGTAGAAGACGGTATTGGACTTCAATACCACGAGGCTATCAAACATCATCTGAGGCAGACACTCGCCATCGCATGACATTTGTATATTGCGTGCACGCGAAGGAACGAGGAAGAGTATTTCGTTGCGTGCGCCTTTGAAGACAGCTTCGATGTTAGTCAGACGTCCAAGAGAGAAACTCAATCGGTTCTTGGCTTGTTCAATCTCTTCGGGTGTACCATCGAGTCCCACTCGAATGACCGCATAAGGGAAGTTATCATCTGGATCCAGAACTTCCCATTCTCCAAACTGATTGCGGTAGGCATCCAGAGCCTTGACATTAGGCATGGTCTGGAACTCTTTGGTCAATGTGATTGACTGCGCAAAGATAGGCATCCCGCATAAAACAATCCAGAAAAATAGTAGTAATCGTTTTGGTTTCATACAATTGTAAGAAATTAAATTTCGCCACAAAGTTACTACTTTTTTCTGAACTGTACAAATATATTGAAGTTTTTTTTTAAATTTTTAAATTTACGCCAGCAAAGAACGTGCGTGGAGCCGCAGGACCATAGATATATCCCGCATCGCGATCCATGCCTTGATCCAGGTCGCGTTGGAAATGATCAAGGACATTCTTCACACCCGCGTTGATCTCCAATGTATAGTGTTTATATAGCGGAATATCGTAGCAGAGTTTGAAATCCCATTCGAAGAACGTAGGCGTAGTAACCTCCTCATCCTCGGGCACATAACCTGCGAAATGCTGCACGAGCATACTGCCCGTAACTTTACCATTGGTCAGAATGTGGAAGTTCTTCACAGGTTCAATATTCAAGAGGAAATAGCCATAATGCTCTGGTGTGCGGAACATGCGACGTTGGGGAGTGATATTCGTATTCTCGCTCCATTGAAGCGGGTCGATATAGCGGCTATGATTATAGGTATAACCCGCCTGGAAAGTGAGTAAATGGCCATATCCTAGTTTGGCTTCAATGTTCAGTCCTGCCACACGTGCGCCACTAGCATTGGTGCGGGTCAACAACAAGTTACCCATGGCATCGTGTCCGTTCTCTACGAGTGTAAACACATCGTTGAGTTGGGTGAAGAATCCCTCTAATGTGAGATTCATATCCCACTTACCAAATCGTTTGTAGAGATCCACACTTCCGCTGACAGAGTGGCTATACTCTGGGCGAAGATTCTCATCGAGCGAAATGAGC
>JAZQSZ010000151.1:0-6231 GCA_045630365.1 Paludibacteraceae bacterium
TGCAGGTGGAAACTTGGTTCCTGACCACAAGATGATTCACCTCATCGCACGCTATTTGGATAATCTGCCAGAGGATTGCAAAGGTGTGATCTTTGACGGTTTTCCACGTACTGTAGCACAAGCTGAGGCATTGGAACTCCTACTCGAGCGTCGCCAAATGAAGGCTGTGCTTCTCGACTTGTTCGTAGAGGAAGACGAGGTTATCAAACGCCTCCTCAACCGTGGTAAAACAAGCGGTCGTGCGGATGACAACTACGAGACCATCAAAAAACGTCTCCAAGTATATCAAGCAGAGACCAAACCTGTTTGCACATACTATCTCCGTCGCCACAACTACTTTGCTATCAACGGCAACAACTCAATGGAAGATACCTTCTGCCAAATTGACAATATTTTAAAACTAGTTCAACAATAAAATATGGCTTCATCCTCGTTTATCGACTATGTAAAAATCTACTGCCGCTCGGGTAAGGGTGGTCCTGGTAGTCTGCACTTCCACCGCGCGAAATACGTGCCTAAAGGTGGACCGGATGGTGGTGATGGTGGACGAGGAGGACATATCATCCTTCGCGGTAACCGCAACCTCTGGACACTCCTTCACCTCAAGTACCAGAAGCATATCTTTGCTACCGATGGTGGTAAAGGTGGTCCTTCACGCTCATTTGGTAAAGATGGCGAGGACAAAATCATAGAAGTACCTTGCGGAACAGTAGTGTACAACGGTGATACCGGCGAATTTATGTGCGAGATCAAAGACCACCAAGAGGAGATCATCCTCTTCCGTGGCGGTAAAGGCGGACTAGGCAACTGGCATTTCCGCACGGCTACCAACCAAGCACCTCGTTATGCACAACCTGGCGAGCCATGTATGGAAGCCAATGTGATCCTACAACTCAAAGTCCTCGCGGATGTCGGACTAGTAGGATTCCCTAATGCCGGCAAATCCACCCTCCTATCTGTGGTCAGCGCAGCTAAGCCTGAGATTGCAGATTATCCATTTACTACCCTCACTCCTCAGTTGGGTATCGTATCCTACCGAGACAATCAGTCGTTCTGTATGGCCGATATCCCAGGAATCATCGAGGGTGCAGCAGAAGGACGCGGTTTGGGTCTTCGTTTCTTGCGCCACATTGAGCGCAACGCAGTATTGCTCTTTATGGTGCCAGTCATCACGGAAGATATTAAGAAAGAATACGAGATTCTGCTTTCCGAGTTAGAGAAATACAACCCACAACTGCTAACCAAAGCACGCATCCTAGCGATTTCCAAATGCGATATCGCAGATCCAGATATGGACCTCGATAAACTCACACGAGAATTGTCCAAAGAGTTGGGTATCTCCGTTATCTGCTTCTCTTCCGCTAGCGGAACAGGTCTCACCGAACTAAAAGACATGCTATGGGAAGAGCTCAACAAAGAGCAAAACCAAGTGATTGAGATTTCCCACGCTCCTATTGAAGTTCGCGTCATTGAACATGACGAAGAGCCAGAAGAGGATGACGATGAACCACACACTATTTACCTCAACGAGGTGGAAGAAGAGTGGGACCTCGACAAATACCGCGGCATAGGTTGGGATACGCAGGATGAGAGTTGAGTAGAATTGAGTAGTGTTGAGTAGTGTTGAGTAGTGTTGAGTAGTATGGTGTAGGGTGTATGGGCGAGGAAATGCAGCAGAGCTGCTATTCTTACCTATAAACCATAAACTATAAACCATAAACTATAAAAGTGTAGAGTTGAGAGTTGAGAGTAAATACGACCGATTTATTGAGTGGCGCGAACAGCACATCTCACAAAAAAATCTAGTGCTCCTATTGAGTTTCTTCGTAGGAGCGTTAGCATCTTGTGCTGCGCAGTTGCTCAAACTATTGATTCATGGTATTCACCATCTCGTAGAACATCACCTCATAGAGCAACACCACTGGTTATACCTCATTACCCCAATGATTGGTATTACCCTTGCAGGACTATTCGTCAAGTACGTGGTCAAAGACGACATCTCACATGGTATCACCAAGATCCTCTATGCCATTTCCCAACGCAAATCCATCATCAAACTCCATAATACTTGGACCTCAGTGGTAGGCTCGGCAGTCACCATTGGTTTTGGTGGTTCGGTCGGAGCAGAGGCACCTATCGTGATGACAGGTGCCGCGATAGGTAGTAACCTGGCTAAACTTTTCCGTCTTGACCAAAAGACGATGATGCTCATGATTGGTTGTGGTGCGGCGGGTGCCGTTGGTGGCATTTTCCAGGCTCCTATCGCAGGTCTAGTGTTTACACTAGAAGTACTGATGATGGACTTGACCATGACACGTATGGCTCCATTGCTCATATCCTCTGTCACAGCTACTGCGATATCGTTCATCGTGAATGGTCAAGAGGCGATGTTCCCACTCACCAATAGCGAGCCCTTCTTTGTAGAGCGTCTGCCATGGTATATGATATTAGGTATAGCCTGCGGATTGGTATCCCTCTATTTCACGCGTGGCATGAACACCCTAGAGCAGTTGTTCAAACGCAAGATTCAAAACACTTGGGCGAAATTCCTTGTAGGTGGAGTGAGTTTGGGTATTCTATTATTCCTCTTCCCACCGCTCTACGGTGAGGGATACGATGTTATCAAACAACTCATCAATGGCGACTCGGTATCTGCCATCAGCAATAGTCCATTCGAAGCACTGGGAACAAGTTCATGGGTGCTAGTGGGGTATTTCGTAGCTATTCTGCTATTCAAGATTGTTGCTTCCGTAGCCACCAATGGTGGTGGCGGTGTGGGTGGCATCTTCGCACCATCGCTCTTCATGGGAGCTATTGTGGGTTTTGTATGTGCGCGTCTGATGAACATGGTGGGTCTAGGTGTTCCAGAAGCTAATTTCGCACTAGCGGGTATGTCAGGACTCATGGCCGGTGTCATGCACGCACCACTCACGGGTATCTTCCTTATTGCCGAACTCACTGGCGGATACCACCTCTTTATGCCACTCATGGCGGTAGCAGTAGTATCATTCTTGACCATCAAGATCTTTGAGCCCCATAGTCTATATGCCATGCGTTTGGCACAAAAAGGCGAACTGCTCACCCACAACAAGGACCGTTCGGTGCTTACTCTGCTCAAGATGGATAACGTGCTAGAGACAGACCTCAAAACCCTCAATCCAGAGATGACTTTGGGTGAGTTGGTCAAGGTGATTGCTCAAAGCCGTCGTAATATCTTCCCTGTGATAGACAAGGACAACAAACTACTGGGCATCTTACTCTTGGACGAGGTACGCAACATCATGTTCCAACCTCGTTTGTACAATCGTTTTACTGTCAAACAACTCATGAACTCCCCTCAGGCTATTATCACCAACACGATGCCTATGGGCAAGGTGATGGAGATATTTGAGGACACAGGAGCATGGAACTTGCCAGTAGTAGATGAACAAAAAAAATACCTTGGATTCGTTTCTAAATCCAAGATATTCAACTCATATCGTCACGTCCTCGTACACTTCTCCGAGGAATAATCTTCTCGCCTATAGCCGCTTGCGGCGTCCCATAGCGAAGCGTCCCATAGGCGGAACGCCGTCCGAGATTGTCACTCCCCAGGAGTTACAATCTCCCTCATCTTCTTCTCCCAACCGGTCAACTCTTTTTGGCAGAACACAATCAGTTCCTTGGCCTCTTTGGCCTTGACCAAATACTCATCCATACTGATAGCTTTGGTTGCCTCTAGTTCCTGAACTAGTTGCTCGATTCGTTTTATTGCTTCATCGTAAGTCATAACCCTCTCCTATAAACTATAAACTATAAACCCTAAACCCTTACTCACCTTCCTTTTCCATTGAGTAGCACACCTATGGTGTGAAACATAATCTTGAAGTCAAGACTCAATGACATATTCTCCAAATACACTACATCAAAATTGAGTCGGCGTATCATCTTTTCTAGCGTATCGGTATAACCCACTTTGATTGGTCCCCAACTTGTCAATCCTGGGCGTACCTTATAAATCACACAATAATAAGGTGCTTGTTGCTCGATTTGATCGATAAAATAGCGTCTCTCTGGTCGTGGACCAACGATGGACATCTCGCCTTTGAGCACGTTCCAAAATTGTGGCAACTCGTCTAGACGATACTTGCGCAAGAATCTACCTACGGGTGTCACACGAGGATCTTCATCCGCACAGAGTTGGGGTTTATCACTCTCCGAAGCCATATACATGGTTCTAAACTTAAGAATATCAAATGGCAAACCATGCAATCCAATACGCTCTTGACGGTAAATAACCGGTCCTGGAGAACTGCAACGCACCATCAATGCTACTACAGCATACACAGGAATGAGCAAAACGAGCATCAGCGCAGATACGATCACATCAAAAGCGCGTTTGATACACAACTGCGTATCACTCATCTTGTGCTCCGTGATAGGAATCAATGGTTGATCACCCACTTCCTCAATCATAGCGGCACCCGTCAGCATGTCGTATAGAGTAGGAACAACAGATATCTCCACATTGCATGGATAAAGACGATTAATCAGGGTGTAGATGGATTGTTCTTTGGACTTTTCGCCCAAATCCAACACCACTTCATCGTATGGCTCTCGAGCATGCTCCTCCTCGAAGGCATCTACTTCCTTCATGGAATGAATGGTGTATACACGAGGAGTATCACTATCCAGTTTATGGGACAAATAGGTCACCAACAAACGAGGTAAATATGAACCCACAAATTGAATAGCAAACAGAACCAAGAGAGAGGTCAGATACCGTTGGTAATTGTCTACAGGGTCATCCATAATAATGATAAAGAACGCACCTAATGTGATCAATAACGAAGATACAAACGTTCTACGAAACTCTCTTGAATAACGCTTTCTAAGAGGACGCAAATAATATCCAGAGAGATAATATATGACCAAACAACCTATTGGATATAACAACAAGGGGAGGTAGAAATTGAACATTGGAACAAGCACCGTATCCACTGAGAACATACGGTTCTCATACACCAACCATCTGAAAATCAAGAAAGTGCCCCATACAAGGATGGATGACAATATATCCACAAGGATATATATGAGTTGCATTTTCTTACGCTTGTTCCACTTGTTCCAAACCATAACTACTCTCTAATGATCGTTATTCGTTCTTGCTCGTCTATCTTAATAATGGAAGAAGGTGCACACTTTCTATTATCCTCACGACGGAACTGACATACATAATCCACCGCCTCCAACAACTCTGGACTAATTTGTTGAAAAGTCTTAGCCGCAGGCTCTCCGCTAAAATTCGCAGACGTGGACACGATAGGACGGCGCAACTGTTCGCACAAAGCCTTGGAAAACAACTCCTCAGTGATTCGTATGCCCACACTGCCATCCTCAGCCAATAGGTTAGCTGCTAGATTCTTCGCCTTAGGATAAATAATCGTTAGAGGTTTCTGACCCTCGCTGGCTTCCAACAACATCCACGCAGTATCTGGCACTTTGTCCATATACCCTTGTAGTTTCCCCGCTCCATCCAGCAATACCAACATCGCCTTGCTATCTACACGTTTTTTAATTGCGTACACGCGCGCGACGGCCTCGGCATTGGTTGCATCACAACCAATTCCCCATACGGTGTCAGTAGGATATAGTATCACACCACCCTCACGCAAGACACGAAGGGCTATCTGTAGATCCTCTCTTTCGTAACGATTTTCCATTTGGGTGCAAAGGTAAGCAAAAATTTGCAGATACGCAAATTTTTTTAGAGTTTAGTGTTTAGTGTTTAGAGTTTAGAGGTCAGAAATATATAAAAAAAGAAGGATTGTCATCCCGACAACCCAATCTTTACTTAACCTTAAATCTAATACCATGAAAAACACGGTGCAAAGGTACTGCTTTTTTGCATACCCACCAAATAATTTGACATAAAAATATGTTTTATAGCATGTATTTTGTAATTTTGCAAAATCAACTATACAAAATGACCGTATTTTTGCCAAAAATTTTGCTATTTCGAAAATTTGTAGTAATTTTGTACCCGATAAAATTTGCGTCAATGGGCAATTGGCACAAAATTTGCAAAGAAATTAAATAAATAACAAACAAAAATAACCTTTTTAATTAAACAATGAAACAATTAGATTTGACCCAGTACGGCATCGTAGGTACAACCGAGATCGTACACAATCCTTCTTACGAAGTACTCTTCGCAGAGGAGACAAAAGCAGAATTAACTGGCTTTGACAA
>JAZQSZ010000152.1:0-1834 GCA_045630365.1 Paludibacteraceae bacterium
ATGTCTACCACATCCCGAGCAGAAGTTTGCAGATTCTGCATTTCGGGTTCCACAATTGGTACAGAACTTGTCTCTATTGGTGTTAGCCGAAGCTACGCCACCATTGTCATTCGTGTCAATCACCTCCTCGGCAATACGAAGAGCCTCGTCGTCGAGTTTCGACTGCTTTACCAAGCCCCAAATTTGGGTCAAGAGCACCGGCCAAGCAACATACCACATTACGAGTGTAGGTACAACCTGTCTGCCGAAAATTCCGATTCCGGCATCGAAGCTGATGTTGCCACCTTGCGGGAGCAGCGTGATTTTAAGGGCGGTTTTCATTCCCAAAATGGCCTTGAACACATTGCCCTTTGTTATGGAGATATCGTAACCTCCGCTACTCAAAGCATCCATAGTTACTTCGTAACCATCGGCCTGAAATTTCTCTTGCAGTTTGTTTACAATCGTCGGAATCAACGAAGGATCTCCGTTCAATATCTTTTTTGTGTTAAATGCAGACATAACTCTTACTTATTAATGTTTTGAATTGAATAAACATTGTACAAAGCGTACAATACGCTCGACTCTACAAACAAGTTCCTAATCTCGGCAAGTTGCTCCTCGGTGTACTTTGCCTCCATATCGTGGAGCATAGCCACCACCTTCTCGGACTGCGCCTTGATCTCCTCGTCTGTAATCACACCATCCTCCATAATCGTCTTGAAAGATGCATTATTGACGACCATTTCGTCAATGTTCAAGATTCCTTCTTCGTTGAAAAACATAACTTTTTGATTTAATGATTATAAAATAAAATAGTATTACATATCTGGACCTCCAGTAAATTCCTGTTTGCAATCTAAACAGATATGTTTACTATTAGGACAGATATTTCGACCAGCTGATCGTGCTGGGCCTTGTGCACCACCACGAGTAAACGGGAATAACACTGCATAAGTAGCAGCAGCGGCTCCAAAAGCTAGAACTCGCCTACCAAGATTAGTTGTTTGTGTTCTTTTAGAACCGCAATAAGGACATTTCATAGTATTTGTATAGATTATAGTTTTGCTCCACAATGTTTGCAATATGCCCAGTCAGCACATACAGCTTTATTGCATTTAGGACATTTCTTGCCTGATGCTTCAGCTTTCAGATTCTGCATTAGATTTTGATATTGAGGACTCTCGCCCCACTTGAGAATCTCACGAACTCGAACAGCACTAAACGGATGCGATTGACCGATTATGACAGAGAGCTGTAGCGCCTTGTTCCACAAGCCATCATTCTTTATCTTCTCGTATTTATCGGCCTGCAATGCCCACTCACGCATATTCAACTCGCTGGTGATACTCTTTGGACCACCCGACAAGCGCGCCATCGAGCGTGCAACAATCTCAGGGGAGGTTATTATACTACCACATCTATCACACGACAACTCACTCTTTCTATACCAATACAAGATGGCGTACTGAATTGGAACTGTAAGCGAACCTAAAATTCCCATAGCATCAGCACCGCTGAGGATATACTGGGCAATGCTATGATATAGCACGTGGCGACAAAGGATATGACCACATTCGTGCGCAATTACGGCATCCAATTCCTCATCATTGAGCAACTCTACCAATCCTGATGTGATAGTGATGAAAATCTTGGTGTCACCAAAAGTCCAAGCATTTGGTACAGGGTCCATTTGCAGGTAAAATTCAGGCTCAGGGATGCCCAACTTCTCGCAAATTGGAGGAAGGTGATTGTAAAGTTTAGGTAATTGGGTAGGAGAAAGGCGAATTGCTGTCGCCATATTCATACCATACCGCAATTGTTCAAATCCCAGTGCCATTATCTTCTTGACAAG
>JAZQSZ010000153.1:0-2160 GCA_045630365.1 Paludibacteraceae bacterium
TTATACTGCGCTGCCCATACGGAATCATTTTCCGCTACCTCAACAATCATAGCATCTCCAGTAGATAGGAGAAGTTCGCGAAAGTCGGCATTGCCTACACACTTTTTCCATACCACAAATGTCATCCACTCATGCTGCCAATCAACAAAGTCGGGACGGCAGAAACAGTCATACTTATCCTTTAACTGTATGTCGCCATATTCGATCTTGGCAGTCAATACATCTTCTTGAATGTTACGTTTTTCGGGGTGCTTATATAAATCACTCCACTTGCCGAGTATATAAAGCAGCGCACTTGATTCCCACGTATAGTCGAACAATTTGAATGGAAAGCCACTGGCATAGTTGCTTAACTTGCCCGATGGGAAATCGCCACAAATGCTATCAGGAGCAGAGAATGTAAGTGTAGTTTGTTGGGTAGGATCAATAATCTCTTGTCGAAGCAAGGATTCCTTCAATCCTTCTTGTTTAAAGTAGTTTTTCATTAGCTAATTATTCTACGGAATTATATACTTTGAACTTGTGATTACTGTGTGGTGTATTCGTGGGTTCATATCTTTTTTGTAAATTTTTCCCCTTTTAGTCTTGTAAATTACTCGGTAAATTGTTCATCAATTTCATTTGTTGGATTACCATCATTCCACGCCATTATCATTCTCTTTAGATTACTAACTCCAAAATTTTTCTCTGATACTTCGTCAAACCATTCTATAATGCGATCTCTAACATCGGTAATACCATTCCAACTTTTAGGGTAGTTATCCTTGGTTCTCCAAATTTCCAAAGTTCTAATGTGTTCAAACTTAATCTCTAATTCAATAGCACCATTGTCTATTTGGAGATGAAAATGTGGTGTTTTTGTACCTTGCTCATCCTCTTCGCCATATACAATCACCTTTGATTTTCTTGGAAAATTATCCGCTGGACGAAAAATTGTTGCCATCTCGTTAATTCTATGTTTTGATGAAAAATCATCAGTCATAGTATGAATCTGTTCCCATTGCATTTGGGCGTTTTCACGGTTTGTGATTTTTGGCAGAATTGCAGCGGGTGCCTCTAACCATTTTGGAATGTTGGTTACCATGTATTGATATATGGTATCATTACCACCTTTTCTATTTACCACTAACAATTCACCATTATCTATTCTGAAACTAACATCCCATCCGTCTGCAATAACATGAAAATGTGGAGGAGTATGGTCATTACTATACACTTTCAGTTCCCATTTGTTATACGGAAATAATCCATTACCTGATTCGCGTACATTAATGCGTGCTATTTCACATAGTGGTTCGGTATGGATCTGAGAAGGTGTCTCGTCATGGTTTAAAGCGAAACATCCGTTTTCCCTTTCCTCATATAAATAGTCCTCATCAAGGGAAAACCAATCCACCGTATCATACAACGGTTCGTAATCAATATATGCTTTGTCCAACTCCGACATCGGAATATTGTCAAAGTCAAAAATATCAAGTTCCTCGTCATCTTTTTTGGTCTTGGGATCCTCCAAATTTTCTATATGTTTCATATTCTATAATTTATCAATAGTTCGTTATATCTCCACATCGCCATCGGTGCAGTGGACAACTTTGGCAGGAACCTCATTATTCCAATCGTCTTGTAAAATAATTTCTTCCCATTGCGCTATAGTGCCTTGGTATGTAATGGCGGTCAGGGATGAGCAATCATAGAAAGCACATTCTCCAACACTTGTGACATTATCAGGGAGCGTGATAGAGGTAAGCTTTTTGCAACCATCGAAAGCATAATCTTCTATACTCGTGACGCGATTGCCTATAATGATAGAGGTCAGGGATTCGCAACCATAGAAAGCCGAGTCTTTAATAGTAATAACACTATTGGGTATAGCAATGGCGGTTAGCGATGAGCAACGATAGAATGCATTATATCCAATACTCGTGACGCTACTGGGAATAGTAATAGTGGTTAGGGAGGTGCAATTTTCGAAAGCATGGCTTCCGATTGTCCCATCCTGAAAAAGGTTTACACATAAATAGATAAAAAAGTATCAATTATTAAGATTTAGTATTATGTGTAACCAAGAAAAAAAACTCAAAAGAATCAATCGAACTAGCTATTCCTTAACAGAAAAGCACTCGATTCTAGATTTGTATTTTAAGTCAGGACTATCTTGTC
>JAZQSZ010000154.1:0-12401 GCA_045630365.1 Paludibacteraceae bacterium
TCTGCGGCGTAGTACTTGGACTTGCTGTGGAACTTACCCGACATCTTGTCGATAAGCTCCATGGGTTTGAATTTTGACATAAAATAGTTAAGATTTAGGTTTAATGGTTAATTGTTTATTTAGATTGCGCGCCAATCTTTCTTTTTGTTTGTTCATTACCCCGAATACCATTCGGATTCCCCCCCGCCTCTCGCCTCTCGCCTACTTTCCAATCTGACTGCGCACCTCTGGTGGTCGTAGTCGCTTTCGCGAGTGTTTAGACCTTTATCTGCGATGCCATTTCCCTGCCGCTCGAGGGAGTTGATTCGAGCGGATGTTGTTGGAATAAGTTGTCTAAGTTGTTGTTTAAATAAAATCGCCTCTCCCTCGCCGCGCCGTCCTACACCCCTATTATACCGAAAAAGGGAAAAATCGTGCGCTTGTTTTTCATTTTTTTTTCATTTTTTTGCAAAAATTTCGCGCGATGGTTGCATGCTTGCAAAAATTGTAGTATCTTTGCAGCAATTAAGAAATAAAAACATATACAAATGAGTGATCTATTAAATATAAACCAAGAATATCGCACTTGGGTTGAAACCATTAAGGCACGCTATAAGCAAAGCCAAACAAAGGCACTTCTCAAAGCAAACCAAGAGGTAATTGCTTTCTATTGGCAATTAGGCAGGGACATTGTTGAGATGCATGTAGAGGAACAATGGGGAAAGAAAGTCTTGAAGAATTTATCACAAGATTTGCAAAGAGATATGCCAGATGTTGCGGGTTTGAGCGAAACTTCATTGGGATATATGAAACGATTCTATCTTCTTTATTCTCAAATAGATATAATTTGCCCACAAACTGTGGGTGAAATTAACCCACAAGCTGTGGGTGAATTATTTTCTATTCCATGGGGGCATCATCGATTTATCATTGACAAGTGCTACTCTAACCCACAAAAGGCACTATTCTTTGTGCATAAAACATATGTAAATAACTGGGGGCGTAATGTGTTATTAAACTTTATGGATACCGATCTGTATGAGCGGGAAGGAAAAGCCATCACAAACTTCTCTACCACCTTACCTGCTGTTGATGGCGATCTCGCTCAGCAAATGACACGCGATCCGTATTGTTTTGGATTTCTTACTCTAACCGAACGTTACCGTGAAAAGGAACTTAAGGATGCTTTGATGCAAAATCTACAACAATTCTTGCTTGAATTAGGAACGGGTTTTGCATATATAGGTCGAGAATTTCGCCTGCAAATTGATGAAAAAACAGAGCAGTTTGTAGATATGCTATTTTATAATATTTCGTTGCACTGCTATGTGGTTATTGAAATCAAAACAGGCGAATTTACCCCTTCGCATTTGGGACAATTGAGCACATATGTTTCTGCTGTAAATCATTTGCTAGTAAAAGAGGGGGACAATCCAACGATAGGATTATTAGTATGTAAAACCAAAAGCAATACTTTGGCTCAATACTCTTTAGAAGGATATAATCTGCCATTGGGTATATCAGAGTATCAATTGAATCAAATCTTACCTAAGCAGTTGAACGACTCTTTGCCTTCATTGGACAAGATTGAACGAGAGTTGGATAACGACTAATAAGTATCAAAACGCCACTCCTCACTCGCCCCGCAAAGCATCCAACGCCCTCGTCTTGATTCGGCTGACATGCTCCTCACGCACACCGATGATTTTGGCTATTTCGTTTCGGCTCAATACGGGATAGTTGTCTATTCCGTATAGCAATCGGACTACCTCTTGTTCGCGTGGAGATAAGGTGGCGAGCATGTTATGCACTAGTTGTTGCAGTTCTTGGTTCTCTATCTGGGTTTCGATGTTCTTGATGGTTGGGTCGCCAAGGATCGTGCCTTTGTCCTCAATGGTGTCGCTGAGGAGCAGTATGGCTGCGCCATCGTTGATCTCCATATCCAGACTGACGAGATCATCTGGCTCGTTGTTGAGGAAGCGCTGTATGTGCTTGTTGATCCAATAGAAGGCGAGTGTGGTTAGTCGATGGCCTTGGGTAGGGTCAAACTTATCCACGGCGGTAATGAGACCGATATTGCCCTCTTGGATAAGGTCTAGCATCTCCACACCTGGTCGTTGGTACTGTCGTGCAATATTGACGACCATTCGGAGATGGGCATGGATGAGTTGTTCGCGTGCCTCCGTGTCGCCTTGGCGGGCACGAAGGGCTAGGGTGAGTTCTTGTTCTTGTGTGATGGGTTGGTAGCGACTGATGTCGCGGAGGTATGTTTCTTGGATGTTCATGTTGTAGTGTGTTTAGTGTTTAGTGTTTAGTGTTTAGTGTTTAGTGAGTTAAGGCTGGTGATTCCGCTACCCTTGCGCTACCTTTGCGCAAGGGTAATGCATCGCCTTTAACCTCTCGCCTCTCGCCTATCGCCTATAGCCTCAACGAGGCGTCCTATAGGCGCTCCGCGCCGTCCTACACCTCCTGATACATGATATTAAACACAAACCCGTAGAGCGTGAGCTCTTTGCCATCGGCGGATAGAGGTCGTGGATAGAGACTTGCCCACTCGTCGTGGTAGATCTTGGTGAGTACGGGTTGGCGCAGTACAGTCCATGTGGCGTCAACTGCAAGGATAAAACGAATTTCGTTTGGAGTTAATTGGTTTGTTTTCATAATTCTAATTATTTATAAAGTTTATATTTTTATAATAGTGGTGTTTGAGTCATCCCAACTTCCCAACCTACCATCTATTTTATAAAACTCACGTGCGTGCGTGCATGAGATTTTAATAAAGGTCGGTAGGTTGGGAGGTTGCAGAGTGGTTATCAATCTTTTTGAGGAGTTCGATCTCATCGGTCTGACGCTTATAGACGATCCAACCTCTGACATTACTTCCTGACAAATAGACTTGCTTTTTCTGGAATCCTCTTTTGGCTAACAACATACCTAACTGTCTAATGCTCATCGGTTTTTTGATGCCTCCATAGGTTACTAGTTTGTCACTAATCTCAGCGGTAGTCATAAACTCGCCTTTGCCTTCGGCGGGTATGTCAAAGAGGATAGGTAGCAGTTGCTCTTCGTTCTCTTGCGCACGGAAATCTTCGTTGTGCTTTTCGAGTTGCTCAATATCCTCTAAATCAAACCAATACATATAGGTTCCTCCTTCAACAAGTGCTTTGGCTTGTGCATAGATTCGTTCGTATGGCAGGGTGATATGGAAGGGGTTTTGTATGTTCTCGACCTCAAAGGGCAGCCATCGGCGGTTGCCTGTGATGTCGGTCAGGAACTCGCGGTTGTTGGTACTAGCGCAAAAGGAGGCCAGGCGCATACGACGTTCTTTGAGGCGACCGTAGGCAGCACGTTCGTTGACATCGGTGGAAGTGAGGAGGGATTTGACGATATTCATCTCTCGTCCGCAGATGGCATCCAGCTCATCGATATTGAGCATGGCGTTCTCGCATAGGCGCAGACGGTCGTCCTTGCTGACTTGCCCATTGAGTGGCATCTTGCTGCTGTAAGCACGTAGTGCGGGTGGGATGAGTCGTTCGAGCCATGTAGTCTTGAATATACCCTGACGCCCAACGAGCACCAGTGCAGTGTGGTTGACTACCTCGTCGTGCATCCATGAGGCGACCATGGCAACGAACCATTTCTTGAAGCAGGTGCGCCAGAGGCGACAGGTTAGAGGTTCAGAAGGTTCAGTAGCGCTTTGCGCTTGTTCAGAAGTAACTCCTGAACTCCTGAACTCCTCAACACCTGAACTCGCGCTGTCGCGCACATGCACTTGCTGCGCAAGCCAATCGATCCAATCGGGCTGGTCGGGTGTGTAGGGTGGTAGTGTGTTGAGCCACTCGCGTATGGGGTGTACGGAGGGTACTCGATCTGACTTGAGGGCGGTCCACATCTCCGTGACGGAGATATTCACTTGTGTCTCTTCGACGCAGTTACAGACCATGGTGTTGATGTCCTTGTCGGTAAGGTTGCGCCAGTATAGGTCAGCTGAGCTGACGTTTAGGGGTTCAGACGCTTTGCTGTTCAGATGTTCAGACGCGCTTTGCGCTTGTTCAGAAGTACTCCTGCCCATTTGCATAAGCAAATACTCGTTCGAGGCTTTGCCGAGATAAGAACTCCTGAACTCCTGACCTCCTGAACTCTCCAAATTCGGCATGCGAATTTGGAGCCTATCCGTGACTACATCGTGGCGTAAACTCCCAAACTGCAAATAGTTTTCCTCCAGCCATTCGCAGACGATTTGTTGGCGGAGTTCTTTTTTATCTTGTTTGTACATAACTTGTTATTTTTCTATTGATTATAGGCATAAAGTGTGCCATTGATACAGATGTAAAAAGTAAGCATGACAAGCAACACCTGTGGGGTACAGGTGTTGTTTGTCTGTCAATTTGTCACTTGTGTAAGAGGATTGCATTTGTCACCATTTGTGTAAAATGATGGTATAATGCTTGCCACTTGCGTACTGCGTACTTGGGAGCATGTTTGCTCTCCCAAGGGAGTGTCGCGTCTGCTGTGATACGTCGTGCCATTACGCTCAGGCGATAGGCATTAGGTGCAGCGTTGTAGAGTGTTACATTGCTTTGTGTCCACTTCTCGAAGGCTGTGTACGGTGGTCGTTGTCCTTTGTGGATGACCTGTTGCTCGAATAGGACATACAGCACGATATACCAATCGATGTCTTCTGCAATGATGAAGTAGTTATTCGATCGCAATCGTAGTCCTTGCGCCACATGCATTAGTCCGCGCAGTTGCTCCTCGCTGATGCGATGGATGTGCAATGTTCGGCGTTTCATAGCTGACCTCCTTTCGTGATGATAAGGATGTGAATACTCAGTTGATAGTCACTCTCTATAGCGACTATGACCAGCACAGCTGGATGGAAAAAATGTTTTGCCATAATTCATGTTTTTTGGCGTTAGTAATTATGGCAGCAGCTGCCAGTGCAAGCTTCGTTAATGCGCATAGAAGCATTGCACCTCTCCTCCGAGTCTCGGAAAAGTGGTGCAAAATTCGGGATTTTTTCTGAAAGGGCAAAAAAACGGACAGGAGCGGACAGTAAACACAAAAAAATAAGCCGCTCGTTATGAGCGACTTATAAAGAAAAAATAGATAGAGTATTCTATGGTATGAAGCGGACGCAAAAGCGGACAGCCAGCGGACAATTGCGACTGAATGTTCGGCAAATTATAGGTGGATCTTGATGTGTTTGTAAGCTTTATTGTTCTTGAGTTTGCGTGGTTCGTAACTACCTTGTTCCCAGCCAAATGTTTCGCAACACGTTTGATACCACTCTTTGAAGGTGTTGGGTTTGGCTATCGGTGTGAGATGACCTGATTCATAGATAGCTAGCGCGATTCCTGCTCTGTCTTTAATATCCCACTTCGGATCTTGGAGGTCTGCAAGCATGTCTTCAAATGTTGTCTTATTTCGCTCGCGAAAGTGATAGGTAAACTTCTTGACAAATGTTTGGAGGGGAGTAGTGGACGCAGGAGTTGGTTGGGGAGGTGGAGTTGGTTGGGGATTTTTGATATTTTCTATCTGTCTGTCTAAGTAGGATATCGTTGTTTCTTTGACATTTCTATCTTTGATAGTTGCTTTTATAGCACGATCAATAAAATCTTTTACAACCAGTAATTCGTCTGTTTTTTGGATCTGATTGATAACACTTTGCCACGTAATGAAAGCTTTGTCGTTAATTTGTTGTTTGCAACGTTCATTAATATTATGACAAGTAAGATGTGTTGTAGCTACTACGTAAATCTGTTCAATGGACAAGTTTGATTTAGTCAACAAATGCACCACAGATTGCTTCAGTTTTTGGGCATTGGTGAATGAAAGTTTTTCTACCAATTCGTATGATATATTGTATCTTTTCTTCACAATCGCAAGGGCTTTATCTAGACTATCTATATCTCCTATCAAATGGAGTATAGTTAGGAAGATATATACACCCCTTTCTAGGATATCTCCCTCAGGTTCTTCTAAACCCATAAATTCACCCGTATTTTCGTCCCACAATTGTTCATACATATAGCTAGACATACAGAATGGGTGAATCATTGATTTTATAGCATCTATGAATAGCGGCAAATGATTGTATTGAATTTTTTTGCAAAACTGTTTTGCTATTTTTACTCGTGCCAACCCGTACAGGAGTACCGTCATGATTTCTTCTGTAGTCGCTTTATATTTGTTCATGAAACAACAATAATGACCATTGAATAGTTGGTTTCCTTCATTTACTGCATCATATAACACTTTGAGTTCATCGCGCTCATAAATGCGCTTCATCTTCTCAGTAGTGTCCCGATCAAATAAATGTTCAAATGATGGGGACTTCAGAAAGGCTTCTAAATCTGTATAATTCATTTTTGTGTGTTTTTCTCCGTCTTTTCAGATTTTGCCAGTGGTCTGGCAACTATTAGTAGTTAAATCACCCTTACTTCCCTGCTATTTCGTCAGTTCTTCGTAGAGTTTGAATAGGTGGGCGACGGTGTCGGACTCGGAGGTGGTGACAGGTAAGCCGTAGGCTTTCATCACAGCTTTGTCGTTGGCTTGGTGGGCACGGCGGAGTTCGACAGGCATAGTCACCTCGTCATAAAGGTCAGCCAATGAGCAGTCGGGATAGAGATTGCGGGCATCAAGAATGGCTTGCGCCGTGCGGGAGATCTCTGCCTCTTGCTCTGGAGTGATAGCAGGCCATGGGAAGTTGTTGTAAACGATGGTGTTGGAATAACTATAACGCATTTCCAATCGTCCACATACTGCTCGCATCCACGCCATATGCACATTGGAAGTCAATACACCAAAGTGGTAGAGGGTGGCGTTTTGCATAGTGAATAATTTATCGCCAGGAATTATGTCAGCGGATAAATAATCAATAGGGATGTATCTACGATTTTCAGAAGATACTTTTGGCAATGCGATATAGTCTGTTGTACACTCAAAAGGTGCGCCAAATAAATATGGAGTATCTGCCGCGCGTAATGTACTCTCTCTTTGGCTACTTAGGCGAAACTCTTTGACAGCTTGGATTCTTTTGAGAACATTAGGTAGCTGTTTTAATACCGCAGGACTGACTTTATCTAACCACAAACAATATCTCGGTTGGCGATTGATAAAATCTTTACCCATCATATAATGACGAATATATGGGGATGCTTGTGGCTCTATCTCTAAGAGTTGTTCCTTTTCTTCTTCCGTGAGTACCAAATTTCCATCATCAATAGGTTGTCCACCTAAATTGATTGATGGAACATCGGATATAGGGCGAGTACGCTTTGATATAAAAATACTTGGCGCATCAAGCAAATATCCGTTTATATTTTTCGCATCTTCAGAAGTAGTATCGCTCGTAAAAATGGTCTTTTTAGAATCTTGGTGATACTCTCTATCAGAAAAACCTACTATTACACAATGTACATGTGCCTTGATAGATGCTTCGCTATCCCAGCGGAAAGTACGCCATGCAAAATCTATCTGAATATTGTATTGCTCAAATAATGGTTTCCAAAGGTTAGCAACTGCTCCTCCTTGCGTAATAGAGTTGGTTGATACTAATGCCGCTTTAATCTTTGTACCTTTGAGCAATTCAGTTGCTTTTTTGTACCAGCAGCATACATAATCCAAATCTCCAACCCCATCCCATTTCTTTCCAAAGATAGAGAGGACTTCTTGCTTTTGTTCTTTACTCATCCAGCGTGCTCCCACAAACGGCGGATTGCCGATGATATAGTTGAGTTCGGAGGCGGGGCAGACAGTGTTCCAGTCGAGCGTGAGGGCGTTGCCTTCGATGATATTGCTATAGGATTTGAGTGGGAGGAAGTCTATATCACGGGCGAGGATTTTGGCGGTCTCATTGACCATTTGGCTCTCTGCAATCCACAATGCCGTTTTGGCAACCGTGGCAGCGAAGTCGTTGATCTCAATACCATAGAACTGGTGGATATTGACAAAAATACGGTCGTCAAAGAAGTCAAGAGCCGATTGGTCATTCAGTTGCGCTTTGAGGCACTCGTTCTCCAAACGGCGGAGCGAGAGGAAAGTCTCGGTGAGGAAGTTACCACTACCGCAGGCAGGGTCAAGGAAGCGCAAAGAGCCAAGACGCTGTTGGTAATCGCGCAAAGCTTGGTTGCGCTGTTTCTCTTGGCTGATAGCAAGGATAGTGTCTAACTCAGCGCGGAGGTCATTCAAGAATAGCGGGTCAATGACCTTGTGGATATTCTCGATGGAGGTATAGTGCATACCGCCTGAGCGGCGTGTTTCGGGGTTGAGTGTACTCTCGAAGATAGCGCCGAAGATAGTAGGCGAGATCTCGCTCCAGTCGAAGTCGTCGCTGGCTTTGCCGAGGAGCAAGTCACGCAGTTCGTCGGTGAACTGAGGGATGGATTTGTCTTGCAGGGTGAACAAACCGCCATTGACATAAGGGAAAGCGGCGAGTTCGGGTTCGAGATATGGGTCGCGCTCATTGAGCGGCGTATCAAGCACCTCAAAGAGGTTGAGTAGCGCACGGCGGAGTTGAGGCGCGGGAGTGTCCTTGATATAGTCGCCAAACTGCTGTTTTCTGCCAAAGATACCTGCGTCTTCGGCATAGAGGCAGAACACAAGGCGCACGCATAGCATATTGAGGCTGTGGAGCGTTTCGGGCGATGTAGGGTCGAGGTATTGGGCAAGGAGTCGGTCGTAGATCACGCCGATGATTTCGCCTGCTTCTTTGGAGACCTCCAGCTCGCGGTTGAGGTGGGTGTTGCCCGTTTGCACGAGGAAAGTGAGGCGGTGGTACTCCTTGTGGAAGTTCTCGAGGAGGATGACCTGTGGCTCGCCATTGGGTTGCTCCATGTCATAAACATACCACGAACGGAAATTGCAGACCACAATCCAACGAGGGCGTTGGGAGTATGGGAGTTCGGCAGCATAGCGTTTGGCTTGTTGGAAAGGCGTAAGTAGCGAGCCGTCGGACTGAGGGATAGGCTTGCTAAGGTCGATATGGCTGCCTTTTTGCTCGATGAGCACCTTGGTGGAAGGGATATAGCCGTCAATGAAGCTGGTGTGACTGAGTTTGACTTGGCCTTCGAAGGTGATGAAGTTGCCGATGTCTTGGATGCCGAAGACATTGGAGAGCAGGTCGAGCCAGAATTGTTGGCTTTCGCCTTTCTCGTAACCGCGGTTGGTCCAGCGTTGTTGGAAATCGAGTGCTGCTTTGTCTTGAATGGTCTTGTTCATGGTAAAAATATATTTTGGGGGCAAAGGTAGTGAAAATTTATGAAATAGGCAAGAAAATAGCGAATTTATGCTATTTTAATGGACAGCAGATAGTATTGCTACAGCGGGATGAATGTGGCATATATAGATGTAATCTATAGTTTTCTCATAAAAAATGTTCGTTTTACTTGCGTATGTCGGAAAATTTTACTAATTTTGCACGCTAATTTAGATAAACTGCAAATATTGTAAATATTTCGTTGATGAAAACGCTCAAACTAATAAAATCAGACACCTACTTGCGTCCTTATGCAGAAGCCATCGAAGGACGATACAACTATGCACTCAAACGCGAACAAGAACTCACTGGCGGTAAGAAACTGAGCGAGTGGGCGAATGGATATCTCTATTTTGGTTTGCACAAAATAGAGGGTTCAGGTGTTCAGGAGTTGAGGAGTTCAGGAGTTACTTCTGAACAAGCGCAAAGCGCGTCTGAACCTCTGAACCTCTCAACCGCGCCAAAGGCGCAATGGGTACTGCGTGAGTGGGCACCTAATGCGACAGCCATCTATATGATAGGTGACTTTAACAATTGGCAGAAAGATGAGGCATACCGTTTGCAACCTGTGGGTAATGGCGTATGGGAAGTGGTATTAGATGAGGATATGATTAAGCACGAGCAACTCTACAAACTACTGGTAGAGTGGTACGGCGGTAAGGGCGAGCGTATACCTAGTTACACCAACCGCGTGGTGCAAGACCCTGTTACCAAACTTTTCGCAGCTCAAGTTTGGGCTCCTGAAACTCTTAAAACTTCTAAAACTTTGAAACCTGCGTGCAAACGCAAGCGTGTAGCACGCAGAAAGGCGAATGATCCGCTGTTTATTTACGAGTGCCATATTGGTATGTCAAGCGAGGAGGAGAAAGTGAACTCATACGAGGAGTTCCGCATAGATGTGCTGCCTCGTATTGCGAAGTTGGGCTACAACTGCTTGCAGATTATGGCTATTCAAGAGCATCCATACTACGGTAGTTTTGGTTACCACGTGTCTAACTTCTTTGCTGTGTCATCACGCTGCGGTACACCTGAGGAATTGAAGCGTCTGATTGATGATGCACACGCATACGGCATGGATGTGATCATGGATATTGTACACTCGCATGCGGTGAAGAACGAGTTGGAAGGTTTGGGTAATTTCGATGGTACTCCATATCAATACTTCCACGACGGCGGTCGCCGTGAGCATCCAGCGTGGGATAGTTTGTGCTTTGACTATGGCAAGACTGAGGTGTTGCACTTCCTCTTGAGTAACTGCAAGTACTGGATGGATGTGTACGGCTTTGTCGGTTTTCGCTTTGACGGCGTGACCTCGATGATGTACAAGAGTCACGGTTTGGGCGAGGATTTTGTGGATTACTCATGCTACTACAACGGCAACGAGGACGGCGATGCGATATGCTACTTGACTTTGGCGAACAAGTTGATTCATGAAGTGAAGAAAGGGGCGATCACGATTGCGGAGGATATGTCGGGTATGCCAGGTTTGGCTTGCCCTGTGAAGGATGGCGGAATGGGCTTTGACTATCGTTTGGCGATGGGTATTCCAGATTTTTGGATCAAGTATATCAAAGAGGTGCGCGACGAGGATTGGAAAGCGGGGCATATCTTCTACGAGATGACCAACCGTCGCGAAGATGAGAAGACCATCTCTTACGCAGAGAGTCACGACCAAGCGTTGGTGGGCGATAAGACGATTATCTTCCGCCTCTGCGATGCAGATATGTACTGGCACTTTGAGCACGGTCATGCGACCTATATGGTGGATCGCGGTTTGGCGTTGCACAAGATGATAAGACTGATCACGGCTTCGACGATCAATGGCGGATACTTGAACTTTATGGGTAATGAGTTTGGCCATCCAGAGTGGATTGACTTCCCACGTCAAGGCAATGGCTGGAGTCATAAGTATGCGCGTCGTCAATGGAGCTTGGTGGACAATGAGCGTTATTTCTTCAGCAATCTGAATAAGTTTGACGAGGCGATGGTGCATCTGTTGAAGGATAACTTGGCGCCTGTGAAAGATAAATGCGGCGTGCACTTGCCATGGGTGGAGAAGTTGTGCGACAACGAGGGCGATCAAGTGGTGGCATACCAACGCGGCAAGCTGGTGTTTGTGTTTAACTGGAACGGCGTGAAGTCATTTGACGGCTATGGTATTCCTGTGAAGGCAGGTAAATACAAAGTGGTGCTGAACACGGATGCGACGGAGTTCGCGGGCTTTGGTTTGTCGGATGACAGCGTAGAGCACTTTACGATGCCAGATGACGGCTATCTGAAGGAAGGCAAGGGCTGGTTGCAGTTGTACTTGCCTGCGCGCAGCGCAGTAGTGTTAGTCCAAGAGGACTAGGTTCAGGAGTTCAGGTGTTCAGGAGTTCAGAAGTTTAGAAGTATGGCGGGAAAAATATCTAGGATAGAGGATTTGATGGTATGGCAGAATGCTAGAGCTATATCTAAAAGTATCTATACGATTACTCGTAAACCTGAATTTGAACGGGATTATCGATTCGTACAACAAATAAGAGCTGCTGCGGGTTCTGTGATGGATAATATAGCAGAAGGTTTTGGAAGAGGAGGCAATAAGGAATTTTTGCAGTTCTTGTCAATCGCAAGAGGCTCGTGCCAAGAATTATTAAGTCAGTTATATCGTGCGTACGATGTACAATATATTTCAGAAGAAGAGTTTAATAAACTGAAGGGAGATGTAAATGCAATCTCAGCAATGATTTATCATCTTGTTGAGAAAATCAGGCAATCAGAATTAAAAGGAGCAAAATACTCCTAAACGCGCGAAGCGCAACAGAACTTCTAAACTTCAGACCAGCGCGAAGCGCAACAGAACTTCTGAACTTCTGAACCAGCGCGAAGCGCAACTGAACTTCTGAACCCCAAAAATAAGAATTATTTTTTTAACAACATAAAATAAAAATATCATGAGATTAGTTATTCAACCAAACTATGACCTACTTTTAGAGTGGGCAGCAAATTTCGTGGCTAAACGCATCAACGAGTTCGCTCCAAAAGAGGGTACTCCTTTCGTGTTGGGTCTTCCAACCGGTTCTTCACCTCTCGGTATGTACCGCAACTTGATCAAACTTCACAAAGAGGGTAAAGTAAGCTTCCGTAACGTAGTGACTTTCAATATGGACGAGTATGTTGGTAT
>JAZQSZ010000155.1:0-2690 GCA_045630365.1 Paludibacteraceae bacterium
GCCAAGTACTTGGCCCTCAGCATCAACAACAACCCACTCTTTTTGAGCAGTTGCTTTGTTTGCTGATACAGTCTTGTAACTTAATGTATCCATTTGTTTTTTAATGTTTTGACCATGTCGACAGACAACTTTACGTGCTCCAAGAGCCCCACTGCCCAACATGGCGAATTAATATAAATATTTAGTTAAAAAAGTTCTAAAAGTTTTAGGGGGTCTAAAGGTCAGAAACCAAAACGCCCGAAAAAGCGTGCAAAGGTACTACTTTTTTTCCAATTGACCAAATATTACGACATTTTTTTCGCAAAATTCTTCCACTTGCCACTCTTTCCATGGATTTTCGTAGCCTTTTTGGCATAAATCTAGCTTCTCGCGGATTTGTTGTTTTGCCACCTTAAGATCTAGTTTCTTCTGCTTATTTTGCGCTAGGCGCTTATCTCTTTTGACCTCACGGAGTTGTTTCTCGCGGTCATAATCCGCCTCAAGGCGTTCCATAACCTTAGGATAAATCTTATTGAAAATCTGCGGATTATCCGTGTACCACACCAAAGATGAATCAAACTGTGCTTGGGTTATTCCATGTTTATCCAACACATTCTTGTAATAAGCCGCCACCTCTTGGTCGTGGGAATAGTGGTAACCTGCCACCTGCAATGCGCCATCTGCTCGGTGCAGATCATAGAGTACATTACGCATCTCACGATTAGACAACACACCCCGAGGACGGCATCCTACAACCGCCAAGAGGACACACAATATGATTAGTTGCTTTCTCACTTCTTCTTAGGAAAAATCCGATTTAAACTCTCATCTAAGTCCTTGCGGTAGAAGAGGATAATCAGGAACACTGCCACCGTAATGAACGAGTCAGCGATATTAAACACAGGACGGAAAAACACACATTCGCCTGCCGCATTGCGTATCAATGGGAAGTAGAGCATATCCACCACACGACCATGAAACCAACCTGCATAGCCCCAGATCTTGCCATAAAACACGCAGTCGATGATATTACCCAAAGCACCAGCCATTACCATGGCTATTGTGGTGAGATATCCTGTGCGCACTTGTTGTTTGTTGATCATCAAATGGATATACCAACCGATAACTCCCACCGCTACAATGCGAAACAGAGTCAATAGCAGTTTGCTAAACCACTCTATACCAAAAGCCATACCATTGTTCTCAACAAACGCAATCCAGAACCAGGAAAACACCTCGCGTGCCTCGCCCAATTCGAAATGCGTCTTGACATAAACCTTAGACACCTGATCTACCAGCAATGCCAACAGCACAATGGCAGATACAAGCCAAGTTTGTTGCTTCTTAGTTAACATATTTATTTAGTGGGATATGATTGTTACAAACCGAACTTAGCGCGAATTTCCTCTACGCGATCAAGTTTTTCCCAAGTAAAGAGTTCCACCTCGCGCTCAATGGTTTGTCCATTGTCCACGAAGACTTTTTTCACCACCTCATTGGTGCGTCCCATATGTCCATAGCGAGCAGTCTCCTCGTACATAGGTTGTTTGAGTTTCAAGGCCTCAATGATACCTTGTGGACGAAGATCAAACATCTCGTTGACCACCTGTGCTATCTCTCCATCAGACATGGACACATTGGCTGTACCATAGGTATTCACGCAGACACTCACTGGTTTAGCGACACCGATGGCATAACTAATTTGCACCAACATCTCCTTAGCCACACCTGCTGCAACCATATTTTTAGCAATCCAACGTGCAGCATATGCCGCAGAACGATCCACCTTAGAAGGGTCTTTACCAGAGAAAGCACCACCACCATGCGCACCACGACCGCCATAGGTATCTACGATAATCTTGCGGCCAGTCAAACCTGTATCACCGTGAGGACCACCAATCACAAAGTTACCTGTTGGGTTAACCAGCAACTTGAAGTCCCCTTTCAAAAGTTCCTCATAGCGAGCATCGCGTTTCGCTACGCGTGGCAACAACACACGGCGCACATCTTCCTTGATTTGTTCTTGAGTAGCATCCTCGTCATGTTGAGTAGAAACCACAATGGTATCAATACGAAGTGGTTCGCCTTGTTCGCTATACTCTATGGTCACTTGACTCTTAGAGTCTGGACGAAGATAAAGCATCTCTTTACCTTCCTTACGTACGCGCGCAAGCGTATATACTAAGGTGTGTGCTAGGTCAAGCGTCAATGGCATATAGTTCTCTGTCTCATCAGTAGCATATCCGAACATCATACCTTGGTCGCCAGCACCTTGTTCGCCGACATTTTCGGTACCCTGGCCGTCTACACCGCGGGCAATATCGGCACTCTGCTCGTGCAATGCAGTTAGAATACCGCAACTCTCTGCCTCAAACTTATAGGCAGATTTGGTATAACCGATTTCCGCAATAGTCTTGCGTACTGTACCTTGAATATCCACATATTTCTCGCTCGAAACTTCGCCTGCCACAATCACTTGTCCCGTGGTAACCATAGTCTCGCATGCTACGTGTGAATTGGCATCAAGTGCCAAAAACTGATCTAGAATGGCGTCACTGATTTGATCCGCTACTTTGTCTGGGTGTCCTTCGCTGACACTCTCTGATGTAAATAAATAATTCATTTTGTTTAGATAAAAAAAATCCACAAGCCGACTGTTTGAAGCTTGTGGTACAAGTTTTTAGCATTCTTTTATAGAGGTCGCAAGCAGT
>JAZQSZ010000156.1:0-13089 GCA_045630365.1 Paludibacteraceae bacterium
TCGTTGACGACTAAAATGCACTTAGTTGATTTGCTCAACAAAACTAATTTTCAAAATGACAAAGAACGCTTGGATTCTAGTGAACCGTTATTGTTTAACTTTTAATATTTAATCGTCCATTTTTAGTGGACAGTAGTGATATCATAAAAGTAATCTTCATCTGGACATACTCTCAGCACACTCGCACTTTTTTGAAAAATACGGCCCTGCCTTCTGAATATACCACTCACTCTTCACTCTCACAAGCAAGCTTTTATCGTGAATGTGAATGCCATATTCAATAGATAAATCTATATATTTTTCAAAAAAGTGCGAGCAGGCTTGCGTATGTTCATTTTTTTTTGTATCTTTGCGGCGTGAAAGTTTATCAATACCTATGGGCAAGTTTTTACAAAAAGGAAATGACGGATTTCGTGCAGTACGAAATGGTGAGTTTGTAGATAAGAGTGGATTGATTCAGGTGATCAATTCTACGCTTAATACAGAGCGCCAATTCACTTGTGTCAGTCGTGCACGTCGTTTTGGCAAATCTATCACAGCCAAGATGCTGTATGCCTACTACGACCAATGGTGCGATTCCAAAGAACTCTTCCAAGACTTGCAGATAGCCCATAGTCCATCATTTCAACAGCATTTTCAACGCTATCCGGTGCTCTATTTGGATATGACGGATTTTATGACTCGCTATGAGCCAGAGCATATTGTAGATCGTATCCAATTGGATGTGATAGCAGAGCTACGCGAAATCTATCCCGACTTGTCCTATCCTGCAGATAATAATTTGGCTGATGCATTATATACGATTGCATCTCAGCCTAATCAAGAGAAGTTCATTGTCATCATTGACGAATGGGATGCTCCTCTGCGCGAATTGCCACAGGGTAGTACTGTAGTGGATGAATATATCACATTGCTTCGTGGGCTCTTCAAGTCCACTACGGCTATGTCAACTTTTGCAGGCGTATATATGACGGGTATTTTGCCAATCAAGAAATACAACACCCAATCTGCACTCAATAATTTCCACGAATACTCCATGGTGCAACCTGGTCCATTGGCAGAGTGTTTTGGCTTTACAGTGGATGAGGTGAAAGACTTATGCGAAAAGCATAGTATGAGCTATGCGCGATTGGCAGAGTGGTATGATGGTTATCAGATTGGTGGTAGCAAAGGTATGTTTAACCCAACCTCTGTGATGGCAGCTATCTATAACGATTATTGTGATAGCTATTGGGCGAATACGAGCGCATACGATACGGTGGCAACCTATATCCGCATGGGTTTTGATGGATTGCAAGAGGATGTGGTTCGTTTGTTGGCAGGTGAGTCTTGTTCGGTAGAAACGGCTAGTTTCCAAAATGACTTGAATATCGTGCGTAGCAAAGATGATGTGTTGACCTCGTTGATACACTTGGGCTATTTGTCGTATGATCGTGAGCAACGCACATGCCATATCCCTAATCGTGAGGTGGCAACGGAGTTTAAGAATGCCATCGTGTCGGATAGTAACTGGGGAATTGTAGCTACTGCTATCCAGCAGTCCGAACAGTTGCTCAAGGCTACGTTGGATGGCAAGGAGGAGGTTGTGGCAGCAGCTATTGATGCAATTCATAGTGATGCAACCAGCGTGCTGCAATATAATGACGAAAACTCCTTGGCTTGTGTGTTGACTTTGGCGTATTATACTAGCCAAAAGGATTATTTGAGGGCGCGTGAGATGCCTACGGGTAAGGGCTTTGCGGATATCGTATTGATACCACGTCCTAATTGCAACAAACCTGCTGTGGTACTTGAATTGAAGTATGACCAATCAGCGGATACAGCCATCGCGCAGATACATGATAAGCGCTATGCCGGCATGTTGAAGGATTTTGCCGGCGAAGTGGTGTTGGTGGGAATAAACTACGACAAGGCAACCAAGAAACACGAGTGTAGGATAGAGTGGGTGTGATGGATAGGATTATGTCCTAAATGTCGTTTTATGTAAATAGGATATGCTTTACAGAGATTGAGAGGTAAAAGATAACTAATGGAATCATAAATTAGAGAAAAGGATGTCAATAGAAGGTATTATAGGGGTTGCTCTAACAATCATATTTGGAGTTGTATCAGTCATTTTGGCTTGTAGGAAGAAGAAGTATCCTAAGCGGATGGAATTTTATGTGCTTGACAATGTACGAATTATTAGTCCTCTTGTGCGGAAATACGACAGTATTAAATTGCTACATAATGATAAAGATATTCAAAACGTTTCATTTCTGAGGGGAATGTGTCTTTGTGTGGGGGATGAAGATGTTATATTAACATCAGATTCTTTAAAGGGAGGATTGCAATTATCGTTACCAGAAGGCTATAAATGGTTAGAAGTACATCCGCAAGAATGCTCGAATGGATTAGAGATAAAATGTATAATAGATGAGAAAGCACCGAATAATTTATTTATATCTTCAAAGTTGTTTAAAAGAGAAGAAGCTTTCACTTTTGATGCGTATATTGAAGGTAATGTTGAAAGTCGTTTGTTGAATGATGATATTAAGATTTCTCATCGATTGAACAATGCTGAAAAAATGTTGTCAAGACAAATTGATATCTTAAATGTTTCTCGTAAAAAATCAAAGTTGTGGTTTAATTGCATAATGTTAGTACTGTATATTATTATTTTTGCCACAGTATACATGGAATATTATGATAGACCAGTACGATATGTTGAAAAAACTAATTCGAAAACTATTTATTCTGCTTCTTTAGTGGGTGATAGTTTGTTGGCAGTCTCAAATTCTAAGAATGGAGTTTTGCCTTGGAATAACACAATTGTGCCTATTCAAGAATTTAATGACAAATTTACTATCAATTGTAAAGTCTCTGAAAAAACGATTGGGACGGAAATAGTTATGTTAGGACTTCCTGTTGTTATGTTGCTATTGTTTATTATCATTTTAGTTCTAAGATTTATAGAATATAGACGGCTCAAAAAAGTGATTGATACATATGTGAAGATAATTAAGGATAGTAGTGAAATTTATAGACAAATGAATTTAAATATGCACTATGTGACCAGATACGCAGAGCCGTGATATCTATTACATCTAATATAGCTGAAGGGATGAATAGAATGTCTGACAAAGAAAAGGCTCGTTTTATTGGAGTGGCATATGCTTCTATGATGGAAGTGGATAGCCAATTGGAGGTTTCAGTGGACTTGGATATTTAACGCCGGAACTATATAATACACTTGAGGAAAAAATAGATTGTATTGCTAGGCAACTTTCGGCTTTAAGGGCGAAGTATGCTGGTGGTGTAGAGCGTAGGTAGTTTGGCGTAGAGCGTAGAGGAGAAGAATTAGAGGCGGTCTGACCGCCTTTTGTTATAAAATAAGGATAAAAAACACTAAATGTCAGGCAATATTTGGTGGAATCGATTTTTTGCCATATCTTTGCAAACGAAATTTTAAAAGTTGTATTCTTATGTGTAACAGGATAGTGATAAATATAAAAGATATAGGAAGATAGGTATGAGCAATTATAGTACATATTTCAGAGTAAAGCATTCGGCATTTGTAGATGCAGGAGTATTTGATGGTCAGATTGGTAAAGATGTTAATATGCACATCAATCCTTTGTTGTTACGTAATTGTACAGTGCCTGAGTTTGAAAATGCTTATGATGAGTTTTTGAACTATTTTAAAGACATTATTTCTCTTGCAAAGCATGTAAAAGAGCTTTCTACAACAGATAGATGCTTCAGACAAATCATTAAACTTTTTCAGTTCAAAGAAACACATAATTCTGGATTGGGATATTCGGTTAGTGGGACTCGAGGGACTGGTATTAGTGGAGCATTATCCCGTCAATTAGCAAAAAATGCCGTTGAGATAGTACGAATAGGAATTGAAGATCCTGCCATATTTACTTTATTACCTATTTTTGAGGAAGGAATAGGTGCAGATAGAATCAGCGACATGACAATAACTATCCTGAAGAAGAACTTCATTGCATATACTGTACGTGTCGCGCAAGAATTGGGATTAAAGACTGCATCTCGCTTGGTAGATGCAAAAACAAATTGGGGTAATCTTCCAGTATACAAAAAAGAACCTATTATCTTAGTTCCTGCTGCGATTCTTTCTAATTTACCAATGGCATTAGACAAATCAGAAGTTGATGAAGTTAGCGCATATAATGAAAATTTGCGTTCTATAATATGTAAGGAAATAGGTCTTTCAATTCAAGAATACTTAGAGATGAGTAAGAAAGAGTTGAGAGAATCTTTGCTTTCAGATGTAGATCGTTTGAAAGGTATACTGCAACATATATCTAGAACACGATTTGTACCATACGATTTCTCATCAGATAGAAACCTAGTATATCTGCTTGTATCTCTTAAGGAGAATTATGTATCTCCGAATGAACTGACATTACCTAAAGCGTACGAAAATAATGTTAAAGATATTGTATTTACAATCTGTGAACGTTTTAAAGAGTTAATCGAATATAATCGCATGAGTACATTGTTGTTCTCTGATGGAAAACCCCAAAATGAATCCGTTGTGCAGCGAATATTTTATTGTACTGCTATTCTATATTGTGAAACAAATAATATTGATATCAATCGAGAATCAGATCCTGGTTGCGGAGAGTTGGATTTTAAGTTTTCTTCGGGCGCACATAAAAAAGTCATAGTTGAAATTAAATTATCTTCAAATAAGCAACTCTTGCATGGATTGACAACGCAACTGCCAATATATATGGAAACAGAGAAAGCTCAGGATGGCATATTAATGATAGTGCGAATGTCGCCGAAAGATGACAAACTAATTGAGCGTGTTATAGAAGAGCACAATAGCATTCCAGAATGTATAACTAAACCAAAGTTGTTAGTCATAGATGGAGTACCAAGACCTAGTGCAAGTAAAGCATAGAGAAAAAAATAAAGGCGGCTGTGACCGCCTTTTGTTGTAAAAATAAGGGTTAATCATAAAAAGTTGCAGTAGGATTTGGTGGATTCGCAGAATTGTAGTACCTTTATTCGCGAACGCTAAGAGCAACAATTTGGGCGGTTTTGTGACAAAATTGGGCGGTTTTATTCAATATCGCAAAAAATGTTGTATCTTTGCAGCGAAACCAGATCAGCAGATAGAAAAAAATGACTGGAGAAGCAATTTTGTATATTAAACCAATGTCGCATTTCGTAAAAATGTTCTACCTTTGCACCGAAAACGACTAAGGAGTCGTTGAAAATAATGTTTAACTTAAAAAATTTGTTGTTTATGACAATTACTTACAAAAACTTGGCGAGACTATTTGAAGCTTCTACTCTCCCTAAAAAGAAGATTAATGAGGTGATTGACAATTGTAGATCCTTCAAAATTGGTAAAACGGGTATGACCATTAAAGAAAGAGGTAACTCGCCTGATTATGCTGGCAAGTACAGTTGGATTATGCCACTGTTTGAACGTCGCAATCCTGACGAGGTTAGTCAGATGGAAGCTCATTTGATCAACACGTACATTGTGTATGATCGTTGTGACAATAAGAAGGATGGGGTAGCAAGCATCTATGATGAGATGAAAGAAGGTGCTGAGAAGTACTATGTCTACATCGTCTGGAGGTAATTACCTCTCATCAGGTCATGATTTGCGAAGATCTGATGACTCTAACACACCCCCCCCCTACCGTTCGTATGAGCGGTGGGGGGCGTAATAGGGACTCTTTTTTATTTTCTAGCCATCTCTTCGGCGAGGGTGTTGAGGGCGTTGCACTCGGCGCGGGTGATGCGGCGAGAGAAACCGCATTCACCTTCCTGCTGCGAGAGGAGTAATAAGCGACCAGAGGAGCAGGCGTCAAACAACACACCAGATGGTTTGTAGCACTCTGTCAGCACGTCGGTCGTTAGCTGAATTATTGGATGCCCCTCTGACAACGCTACCGCCCGCACCTGCTGCTCGTACCCGCTGATAAATGCGCCTACCAGCGCTTTTCCTTGACGAGCGGCGATAATACACCCGTTCATATAGGCTCGCCGCTCTGCCTCAGAGAAACGACGGCGGACATGCACAGCGTGCATTGGCCGCTGGAGTAAGCCCAATTCCCCCTTGGCATCAAAGATCTGCGCACCGACCCGCACACCTCTGTGTAGGCGGAAGAACTGCCCACTATGCCTGCGCATCCATAATCGACGCGGGTTGTCCTGCACATAATCGATCATGCGCTGCAACTGCCCCGGTCCACGCAGTGGACGATCGTGGTAGCCCTTCTCCCATAGAGAGGAGAGGGTGGGGAGAGGATTTGTCGGCATGTACGCCGACGATTTAACACCACCGGGGGCATGGCTGGTAGTACTGGGGACAGGATTTGTCGGCATGTACGCCGACGCTTTAACACCACCGGAGGCCTGTCTAGTAGGCAGCGTATCTGCTGCTAGCATACGATGGAAGGCCTTCGTGCAGCCTTTCATAAAACCGGCTATAACCTGCCCGAGACTGATATCCATGTCTTCCTTGATGAAGATGATGCCGTGAAAGTGGTCAGGCATCAGTTGACTAGTGATGATCTGGATCTCTCGGCGGCACTCTTGACCTGTGCGGAGTGACTTCTGTACTGCCCGCTCTTTGTGAAAAGCGGGGATATCATACCAGCAGCGCAGAACGGCTCTGCCTAAGTCCGTGGGGCGGATATGTGCCTGTGCGGCAGTATCGCCGCATAACTCGCCCAGCAATGGGCGGCGATGCTCTGTACAGAGCGTGATTAGGTAGATACCGCGTGCACTATAGTTCCTGCCAGGGCATCTATGATGAGTGAGAGGTATTTGACGGTTGTCTGACATGTTTTTTGGTGCTTTTTTCCATTTCCGCTGCAAAGATAGTGCGGCAAACTGCTAAAACCTGTCAGTGTGGAGAAAAAAGTGCAAAAAAATACTACTTTTTCTAACAAAATTTGTGTGTCTCAAAAAAAATTACTAACTTTGCCGACTATTTTATATAGGCTAGAGGCTAGAGGCTAAAGGCTAGAGGCGAAGGGTAGTAAGGCGAGAGGCAAAAGGCTAAAGGCTAAAGGAAGGAATACCAGCAAATTGCTGAATCTACTATATTTATAAATCAAAGAATAACTAAAAAGAGAAGCTCAACGCGAAGCGATGTGACCACACCTCTCGCCTCTCGCCTTTCGCCTCTCACCTAGAAAAGCTTATGAACAAAGACTCTAAAATATACATCGCAGGACACCGTGGTATGGTGGGCTCTGCTATCGTGCGTGAACTACAACGCCAAGGATACACCAATCTTATCACCCGTACACATGCTCAACTAGACCTCTGCCGCCAAGCGGACGTAGAGACCTTCTTCGCTACGGAGAAACCGGAGTACGTGTTCCTCGCTGCCGCTAAGGTAGGGGGTATCATCGCTAACCAATCTGCCCTCGCAGATTTTATGTACGAGAACATGATCCTAGAGATGAACGTCATCCACGCTGCATGGCAAAATGGCTGCAAGAAACTCCTCTTCCTCGGATCGAGCTGTATCTACCCACGCCTAGCGCCACAGCCTATGACAGAGAGCTGTCTGCTCACAGGCGAGCTGGAGAAGACCAACGAGGCATATGCCCTCGCTAAAATCTCGGGATTGAAGTACTGCGAGTTCCTTAATCGCCAATACGGTACGGACTACATATCCGTGATGCCAACCAACCTCTATGGCCCTAACGACAACTACCACCCAGAGCACTCGCACGTGTTGCCTGCGTTGATCCGTCGTTTCCACGAGGCGAAGGAGAGTGGGGCAGAAGTAGTGACCTGCTGGGGCGATGGTAGTCCACTCAGAGAGTTCCTCTATGTGGATGACCTGGCTAACTTGTGCGTGTTCTTGATGGAGAACTATAGCGGTAACGAGACAGTCAATGCGGGTACAGGCAAGGAGTTGACTATCAAGGCGCTGACCGAGTTGGTGGCTAAGACCGTAGGGTACGAGGGTAGAATAGAGTGGGATACGACTAGACCTAATGGCACACCACGTAAGTTGCTCGATGTAAGCAAAGCAGCAGCACTAGGCTGGACGTATAAGACGGAGCTGGAAGAGGGAGTGGCGCTTGCCTACCGTGATTTCTTGGAAAATCCCGTTAGAGCAGAGCGGTAATGTAAGTCCGACCAGTCTGACCTGTCCGACCCGTCTGACCCCGTCTGACCAGTCTGACTCCGTCCGACTAAATAACAAGATCAACTATGACGACAAGTTTTTTACCACAAGGTGGCGGCTATAAAAACTTAAGGGTTTATCAAATTACAGAAGTGATATATGATCTCACTTATCATTTTGCGCATCGCTTCTTGCGTCCCGGTGATCGTACCATTGATCAAATGATACAAGCAGCCAGAAGTGGTAAACAAAATATAGCAGAAGGTAGTGTAGCCTCAACAACATCACGTGAGACTGAAATCAAACTCACAAATGTTGCTAAGGCTAGTTTGGAAGAACTATTGATTGATTATCAGGACTATTTGCGAGTAAATGACTTATGCATATGGGATGCCTCACATCCAAGATATCAAGCTATTCGTGAATATGCCAAAAGCAATGAATTGCGCCTTCAATACACTACTCTCTATGAAAAACTTAATGGTGAGGAGTATTGCAACTTATGCATAACACTCATTAATCAAGCAACCTATATGCTAAAACGTCTGCTTGATAAGCAGCAGCAACAGTTTGTTGAGCATGGAGGAATTCGTGAACAAATGACTCGTGCAAGACTTGATTACCGAAAGAAGAACTAAGAAAAATAATGTCCGACCTGTCTGACTAACTAGCACAGTCTATCCGACCTGTCTGCCCCGTCTGACTCGTCCGACAAATAAACTAAAACACAATGAAAACAGCATTAATTACAGGCGTGACAGGACAAGATGGCTCCTACTTGAGCGAGTTCCTGCTTGACAAAGGCTACGAGGTACATGGTATCATCCGTCGTAGCAGCGTAGATTACCGTGAGCGTATCGCTCACCTCGAAGGACAGCCACACTTCCACCTCCATTATGCAGACATGTCTGACTCTATGGGACTCATCAAGGTCATCGGCAAAGTGCGACCAGATGAGATCTACAACCTTGCTGCACAGAGCCACGTGCAAGTCAGCTTCGACTCCCCTGAGTTTACCGCCGACATCGACGCAGTAGGTGTGTTGCGTATCCTAGAGGCCGTTCGCGCATGCGGACTAGCCGACACCTGCCGCATCTACCAAGCATCTACCTCCGAGCTCTACGGCAAAGTAGAGGAAGTGCCACAAAACGAGAACACTCCTTTCCACCCTTATTCACCATACGCTGTGGCCAAACTCTATGGCTATTGGATCGTCAAGGAGTACCGCGAGGCATATAACATGTTCTGCTGCTCTGGTATCCTCTTCAACCACGAGTCTGAGCGCCGTGGCGAGACCTTCGTCACCCGTAAGATCACCCTCGCTGCTGCACGCATTGCGCAGGGCAAACAAGACAAACTCTATCTCGGTAACCTCTCCTCGCTCCGCGACTGGGGTTATGCCAAGGACTATGTGGAGTGCATGTGGCTCATCCTGCAACATGAGACCCCAGAGGATTTCGTCATCGCTACCGGCGAGCAACATAGTGTGCGTGAGTTCTGCGACTTGGCGTTCAAAGAGGTGGGTATCACCTTGGAGTTCCGTGGCGAGGATGCGGACGAGAAAGGTATCTGCGTAGCAGGTCCAGAGCACTTGGTGGGCAAGACTTTGATCGAGGTGAGTCCTGATTTCTACCGTCCAACGGATGTGGTGAACTTGTGGGGTGATCCAACCAAGGCTAAGAAGGCATTGGGTTGGAATCCAGCGAAGACCAGCTTCGAGCAGTTGGTTAAGTTGATGGTACAATCGGATATGAAGAAGGTGGCTGCCGACCACGCCGCAGAGCAAGCACGTGTAAATCTCGCTGAGTACCTGGAGAAGGGTATCGTGAAGTAAATCAATCGCCTTTAGCCCATAGCCCATAGCCAATAGCCCAGTTTATAGTTTATAGGTTATAGTTTATAGGTAAGGATAGCAGCTTTGCTGCATCTCCTCGCCCATAGCCAATAGCCCATAGCCTCTCGCCTAGAGCGAAGCGATTAGCGACATATAAAAGAAAAATGCAGAAAAGTCTAATCAAGACTGTTCTGCATTTTTTTTACCCTCTGCGGGTTCTATAATTTCTGTTTAAGCCACCATTTAACCAACCAATAGCCGATTGCCGATAGCCCAATCGCCCACAAGGCGATGGTGCACCACCGATAAAACTTAGGTACATACCTAACTGGCGGTTTTTCAATGGTTTGCGTGATGTACTTCGTGTCGCGAATAGTATCATGCACTATTTGCGTGCGCCACCGTTCGCGCCACTCCGTACGCGTCAAATAGACCGTGTCGCCCTTCGTGCGCTCATAGATGAATACGCTGTCGTGCATTACAATGGTATCCACACTCCTGAACGTCTGAACGTCCTGACTTTCAACATTCGACTTTAGACTTTCGACGCTACTAACGCTCCTGCAACTCGCGAGGACAATGATAAATAAAAATAATATTCTTTTCATAAGGGTATGTTTTTGTCTCCTTCTCGCTTCGCTCGAGAAATCTTAAGAAAATCTAAATAAATCTTTTTTTGTAACAAAAATACGCTTCGTTACACTCGCTACAAAAATAATTAAAAAATCAATAGTTTTTTGGTGGTAATGACTTTCGTCATTTTTGTCTTAAAGAATTACTTCTTTTCGCTCATGCAAGCATGGACTCATTAACTAATCCTTTAATCCACCATATCTGCCTCAAAGCAGCTATTAACCACCAAATAATTTTAAATGCTCTTCGAACATTCAATGGTCAATCCTACTAAAGTAGGTAATGGAAGCAAATTTGTAACTGCTTCGCTGTTACTCTATGTTCCATCTGAGATGTAACAAAATTTGCAATCTTATAAATGGGCGGCAACTAAAGTTGCATTAAATAGTATCGACTTTGAAGCATCGCAGATAGTAATCTAATAGGTTGCGAGGAGCAACGATGACCACCGGAGGTGCGCAATCAAATTGGAAGGCTTACCGCTACATTTCATAAGATTCAGCAACCGAGTATTGTGCAAGACAATACGAGTAGCGGTGGCAATTGGTTTCGGAGAACCTTACACTCTTGCTTGCAAGATTACCTTGTAAATAAGATTTATAAGATTTCTCGCGCTTTGCGCGTAGGAGCTATTATTACTCATCGCTCCTGCAGCTCAGGAGGGCATGGCACATCATACAGAGGATAAGGGTCTGGCTCCGAGACTTCGATATATGTTTCATCATTGGTTATGTTTTTATGGTTCAACAATACATCACATAGGCGATGGAGGGTCTTGAGGGACGACAAAAGGCGAAGGTTAAGTAGGTCGGATTCGCCTACTAGGATGCAGCCCTCGGTGTGATCAATAGTGTTTCCCGCGTGAATGCGGATGCCGGTGCGCTTTGTGCTGCGCGGAGTAGAAGTTGAGTAGTGTTGAGTAGAGGTTGAGTAGGATTGTCCACTGCTACTCGATGCTACTCCACTGTTACTCAATGCTACTCCCTTCCTATACCCCCACACTCCATAGAGTATAGGCAGCAGTACTTGCCATCGTGGGGAGAAGGTTACATCCAAGCGGTAGAAGCCTGCGGGGATGGCGTAGTCGGTGTTCTCCAGCGTGTCGCAGAAGTACTCGCCATCGACATATAACTGCCCGAAGAGGGCTTTGCCTTGCGGCCGGTTTCGTATTAGTTTGATGAGCATATAAACAAAAATTTTTCAAAATTAGACCGAAAATTATCAAGTATTTTTTCTATCCCAAAATTGCAGTTTATTGTAATAAATTATTCAAAATTTATTTAGTAACAAAAATACGCATCGTTACACTCGCTACAAAAATAACAAAAAGTAGATTGTTATAAATCCCACCTTCTACCGTTGGTCGAGAAATCTTAAGTAAATCTAAATAAATCTTATGCAAGGAAACTTTATGAAGGAGTATAGATGGATGAACCATCACTATTGTTAGTCTATTTGCTGCATTCTTAAGTAAACTTAAATGCACCAATTATCCTACCAATATCGTGCGCTATGCTTACTCAATAATCCTTCATAAAAGTTTTCAATGCTCTGCCGAACTGCCATAGTCCACCCACTAAAGTGTGTGGGCAAATTTTTCGTAACGGCTTCGCTGTTACTCTGTGTCACATGCTGTGACAAAATTTGCAAATATGGACATGGGTATACAGCTGGTTGCTGTAGTAGTATGTATCGACTCTGAAGCATCGCAGATAGGGGCTAAGAGGTTGCGAGGAGCAACGATGGCTACCGGCAGGTGAGCAATCAAATCGGAATACTCTGCAAATATGCCGAGACAACAACAATACTCGGATTACTCTTTGTACCGGTACTTGTAGTCAATCCCTATCAAGCTGCCGCTGAAGGTCAGTATCTCGCCGAAGGCGATGAGGACTGAGTGGTGGATCTCTGCTAATGGTGGGCAGAGGAAGCCCGCCGTGAGCATTATGCACCCGAAGGTGCACAATGCAATAGCGGTGATGAGTTGGAACTGTTTCATGGAATCTGGAAATTGGACCGCTTCGCTGTTGGACCGTTTCACTGCTAGACCGTTCGCTTTGCTCACTGAGAGACCGCTCGTTACACTCGCTGAGGGATCGATGAGTCTCTCAGCACTTTTGGTGCGGTCTCTCAGGGCGTAAGCCCGGTCTAACAACGCAGTGGTCTCTCAGGCTCAGCCGGTCATTAAATTACTCCTCCCAAGACTGATACACCTCGTTGAAGACGTAGCCCCACATAGTGGTGTACTTGTCTTGCTTGCTGAAGCCTGATTGGTCTAGTGGGATGAACTCTGGGTTGATCAAACGAGCGGCAGCAGCTTGTGCTACAGCTTTGAACTTCTGACGGTTAGAAACCTCAGCGGTGCTAGGTTTGGTCTTGCGCTTACCATACGCGGTGCTGTAGTTAACGCCAGAGGCGGTGCGGTGTGCAAAACCGATTTTGTGTTTCTTGGAAATCTTGCCGTGGATCTTCTCCACAGGGAATGCATATTCAATTT
>JAZQSZ010000157.1:0-2124 GCA_045630365.1 Paludibacteraceae bacterium
TGGTTAGTCGGGATGGCGAGATTCGAACTCACGACCTCCTGCTCCCAAAGCAGGCATTCTAACCGGGCTGAACTACATCCCGCACATTTCCTTTTCGAAAGCGAGTGCAAAGGTACTGCTTTTTTTTGATATGACCAAATAATTTCAAAAAAAAATGCAAAAAAAGTGATTTTTCTTTTATATTCCGTTTTTTTTTCGTAATTTTGCATGTTTTTTGGCGTCTGCTAGGACTGCTTGGGGTACTAGTAAGGCTAGGATTAATTAAACACAGTAATATATATAATAAGGTATATGGATAAAAATACATGGATTGGCTTTGGATTGATAGCCGCAGTGATTATTGGATTTTCGTTTTTGAATCGTCCATCCCAGGAGGAACTGGCAGAGCGTAAGCGCGTGCAAGACTCTATTGCGTTGGTACAACAAATGGAGTGGGAGACCAAACAACTCTCAGAGAAGATTGCACAAGAGTTAGAATCAAATCAAGCAACTGCCACTACTGAGGAGCAATTGGTGGCTGTATATGGTGCTTTTGCCCCATCTGCACAAGGACAAGATGGTCTCGTAGTACTTGAGAATGAATTGGTGCGTATTGGAGTGGATCGTCGTGGAGGTGATATTGCCAAGGCGGAGTTGAAAAACTACAAAGCTTATGGTGATACAGTGAATCCTCTCTGTCTTTTCCAAGCAGATGAGAATGAATTGAATTTCACACTTGTGACAAACAACAACCGCGTGTTGTCCACCAAGAATCTGTATTTTGAGCCTGTGGCACAATCTGCAGATAGTGTAATGAGTACGCTGGTGATGCGTCTGAAGACAGATATAGAGAATTGCTATATCGACTTTGTTTACACACTTGGTGCGAATGATTACATGGTGGGTATGAGTATTCAACCTCATAACATGCACTTGGCTTTGGCACAAAACATGGCATCGATAGAGATGCAATGGAATCAAACTATTCCACAACAAGAGAAGGGTAGAAAGTTTGAGGAGAAATATGCCCAATTGCAATATATGTTCGTGGGTGGCGATATTGAGAAACTATCCGAGGTGAAAGCCGCTCGTCAAAAAGAGTCTGCGCGTATCAAGTGGATTGCTCACAAGGATCAGTTCTTCTCTACTGTGATGATTGCTAATGATGCGTTTGAGTCCACCGAGGTAGAGTCTACTCCTATGGGTGTGCACACGCGTTATATAAAGGAGTATAAGACCAAGGCCAATTTGCCATTTGATGTTACGGGTAAGAAAACCACCGATGTGCGTTATTATTTGGGTCCTAACCACTATAATACACTCAAGGCATATGACAAGAATGTGATAGGCGATGATAAACTTCATTTGAAGGAGTTGGTGCCTCTAGGTTGGAAGTTGGTGTCTTGGATCAACAAGATCTTGGTTATTCCAATGTTTGACTTGTTTACCTCATGGGGATTGCATATTGGTATTGTGATTTTGCTTATGACATTGGTTATCAAGTTGATACTATTGCCATTTGTGTTTGCATCTAATAAGTCAACTGCCAAGATGCGTGTGTTGAAACCACAATTGGATGAGATCAATGCGAAATATCCACCAGAGAAAATGCAGGAGCGTCAAGCAGCAACGATGGCCTTGTATCAAAAGGCGGGTGTGAGTCCTATGTCAGGTTGTTTGCCAATGTTGTTCCAATTCCCTGTTTTGATGGCGATGTTCTGGTTCTTACCAACAGCTATTGAGTTGCGTGGACAATCGCTCTTCTGGGCAGATGACCTCTCTACCTACGATGCTATCTTGACATGGAACCGCAATATTCCATTGTTTGGTAATCACTTGAGTTTGTTCTGTTTGCTCATGACCGTGGTGAATATCGTATATACTCATATCACGATGCAGACTCAGTCTCAAGGTCAAGAAATGAAGATGATGAAGTACATGATGTATCTGATGCCACTAATGTTCCTCTTCTTCTTCAACGATTATGCGGCAGGTTTGAGTTACTATTATTTGGTAAGTTTGTTGTTCACCATCTTGCAAACAATGATTTTCCGTTGGACCACCGATGATAAGAAAGTTTTGGCTGAGATGGAAGCCAATGCCAAGAAGAAAGGTAGTGCTAAGAAGTCTGGTTTTGCCGCTCGT
>JAZQSZ010000158.1:0-7304 GCA_045630365.1 Paludibacteraceae bacterium
CCCGCTTTCACTGAACGAGAATACACAATCTCTGGTTCAGTTTTTCCTTCAAATCTACGATTTTCCATCTATTTATAGTTTTCTTTATTGTTTATTAGCAATTCCTATGCAAAATTACAATATTTTTTTGAATTGTGCAAATATTATATTCATTTTCTCAAAAAAAGCAACCTATTGACTTATCTCCTCTAGCAAATCACTCATAGAATCAAACACCTTATCGGCACCTGCGAGCAAAAGATCTTCGCGAGATAATATCCCTGTATTTACTGCGTACACGGTCAATCCTGCCGCTTTGCCAGAGCGTACTCCCAAAGGAGCATTCTCGATCACAACACATTGCTCTTTGCTCAATCCTGAACGTTCCCATGCCTTAAGGTAAGGCTCTGGATCAGGTTTGCCTTTCACAACATCAAAAGCAGTGATCATTCTCTCTCTTGCAAAAACTGCCGGAAGAACTCTATTGAGATTATCCAACAAACTGCGCATACCACTGCCCGTCACCACCCAAATATCATGACCGCAATCATGAATATACCGCAGCACTTCTGCCACACCAGGTATAGTAGGTGTACTACCTGCTTGTTGTTCTAACATCGTAAAATACGCCGATTTCTCTGCGTAGATAGAACTAATCTCATCGGGAGTAGCATCACGGCCCCGTGCTTTCCACATTGCTTCACGGATCACCGATTCTCCAGTACGACCCTCATTGACATAACAATCATAAGCAGTAAAGGGAAGGTTATGTTGCTCCATAACCTTCTCCCATGCGATGGCATGATGAGGCATGGAGTCAAATAGAACACCATCCATATCAAAAAAGTAAGCCTCCTTCATACCTGTAAAATTCTTCTACTTCACCTGTGATCCTTGCGCATTATATGCCTTACCATCACGGATAATCACCAACTGACCATCAATAATTTGTTTACGGATGCCTTCGCCATTTATATTGACATTCTCCAAACCAGTTGTTGTACCATCATATACGATATGTACTTCTACACCATAGGAGTTAACGGCATTCACCTCCAGATAAGGATTACCATCTTCGGTCTTTGTAACCTCAACAGTACCATTCACCAACAACCACAATGGAGTAATCAACGAACCGTCTTCCATCATACGAGCATAGAACGATGGCCATACGCCATCACCTTGTACGCCAGGGTTAGCTTGTACGGTACCATATTCCTCAGAAGAATCAATTGGGTACACACCCTCTGGCACGATGATATCCTCGTCCGTTTCCTCCACAAAGAAGAAGAACGCAGCCATATCCGAACCATCAGCCGCAGTCAATGCCAAATAGATATAACCATTTTTCTCTGTTTGATCATCAATAGTCACATTATCTGCAGTAGTATAAGTACGATCAATTATCTCTTCTGGTTCATCGAAATCTAGATGCACATTGTACTCTGAAGTCATCTTCACGTGGTAATACACTCCATTGCGAGCAATAAATTTAGCCTCCGCGGTAATAGTACCATCCGCAGCGTGCTCAACCACTAGTTCGCCTTTCTCAATGGTGTAGTTTTGCCACTCTGACTCTACGTAGATAAAGGTATTTCCATTGAAAAAGTCATAGCGACCACCCTCTGCACCAAACTTACCAAACAAACCATCATTGACGAAAGTACCTGCAACTTCTCCATCGGTCATAGGACTTAGTGAGATAAAGATGCTACTATCTGGAGTATAAGATGATAATACATAATATCCATCTTGCAAGGCATTTGTAAACTTAACTGGCATCTCAATCTCCACAGTATCTATAGGCTCCGGAACAACATACCAGAACTCCACATCGTATTGTACGGCATTGAAACCGATATAACTAGCATTGATGACCGTGGTATCACCTCGTTGACTAAGTGCACCCTTGACATCAGCGATCTCAACACTTGACTCGGCAGTCCAATCATAGAACTCGGTATAATCAGATACCACCTTCTCCATATCGAACGACTCACCTAAACCGGTGTTATAGATAGTGATAGATGCCTCATAATCATCAGCATATTGAATCAACTGAATCATATTCAACTGATCAGGTCTATAGCTAGCCATAGCACTATTCTCAAACTCAACCTTTACCGTTTTAGTTGGTTCTGGCACTTCAAAATTAATATTGATAGAATACCAATTATAGTCATCGCAATATGCCTCGATATTAGCGTCCCAACCATCTGCTGCTTCCTTCAAGGTCAAAGTTCCACGGATAGAGGAAGCATCTAACCAAGTAGTCTTATCAGTCACAGTCAAAGCAATGTCCTCATACACTCCTGCTTCTGCCTCCCAACCTTCATACATAACAAATATATCGTATTCCTTATTAGAACCACCTAGCATCATAAAACCATAGTCAGCAAACGAATTGTCGATAAACAAGTTATGGCATTCCACCTCTATTGTATCTTTCGCCTCTGGCAATGGTACGGTCATCAACACGTTGTGCAATACGGTATCTTGGTTATAGAAAGACAAAGCAGCCTTGTATCCTAAAGCATTATTATCCAACTCGCTCAAACCAACCATCATGTTGGCTTGCAACATAGTTTGCTCCACCCCATTATAAACAATCTTGGTTTGGTTCATATCAAAGTTAACTTTAGTGTACTCGCCCTCGATAATGTCAGAGATTACACCTAATTTCACAGACAATTTGTCATTCTTTCCCTCCAAAACATAATATCCAAAATCCATTGTTACAGTGCTATTGTCCAATACACTCTCCACAGTTGATTTAGGAGTAAAGGCACTATGCACAGAGTGTAGTTTGTAGGTACGATCATTGGTATCCAAGATAGTCGCATCCAATACAATTTGCCTGAGACTACCCTCTACTTTCTCCGAGATGGTCATAGTTACATCTTGGAAATAAATCTCATAGAACATATCTGCAGCCTGATACCAACCCCAAGAATAATCCATGCTCATATCATCAAAAGTATAGGTACCGCAATAACTATCCTCATCACCAAACCAGCACAGACGGAAAGTATAACATTGTGCTTCCAATGCAATATACCATTCGCCAGTTGCTGCCTCATACTCAGGCCCCACGAGGAAACCTTCGCCATTGAGCACAACATCCGCTGCAGCCGCTTTCTTCATCCCGAGCGCATGTTGTTTGCTGAATGATTTCTCTACCACCGCAGTAGGATTAGCGCGTTTGGTCAAATCTTGGTTAATTAGACGCAATGCACGTTGCTGATTTGCCGACAGAGCATGTGCATTAGATAGGTTTTTCAATTGTGTAGTAGGCGCAGCCACTATCCCCATCACCCACAAAGTCACAAATAATAGTGTAAAAAGTTTTTTCATAATTTCCTTAATTATATTAGATACTCAATATTTGTATTGCTTCCCATTTCTCATCTTTGATATCTTTCTTTTGCTTAATAGCTTTGCTCAACGGAACATAATCAATCTCACCGTTCTTCACACCAACCATTACATTACGTTGGTCTTCTAGCAGAGCTTGCACCGCAGCGATACCCATACGAGACGCCAAAATGCGATCATTAGCAGTAGGCGAGCCACCACGTTGCAAGTGTCCTAAAATAGTTACACGCGTACTAAATTCAGGATGTGCCTGCTCCATCATCTTAGCAACCGCTTGAGCACCACCTTCTACAGCATGCTCTTGCACAAGAACGATACTACTATTTTTACTTTTGCGCTTACCATGTCCTATGGCAGCCTCTATTTGCTCAATAATGGTCGCACGCTCTGGGATGATAGCTGCTTCAGCACCCGCTGCAATGGCTGCGTTTAGGGTCAAGAAACCTGCATCACGACCCATTACCTCAACGAGGAATACTCGTTCATGACTAGTGGCAGTATCACGCAACGTATCAACACAATGCATAATCGTATTTAGAGCAGTGTCATAACCAATCGTAGCATCTGTACCCCATAGGTCGTTATCAATCGTACCAGGAATACCTATCACAGGCACATTGTATTCTTGTGCAAAGATTCTACCACCAGTAAAAGTACCATCTCCACCAATAATAATCAAAGCCTCTATGCCTTCGCGTTTCAATGTCTCATAAGCTTTCTCACGTCCCTCTTTTGTTGGAAACTCTGGGCAACGGGCAGATTTAATGATGGTACCACCACGTTGAATAATACCACTCACATTTTGAGAAGTAAACTCCTCCACTTCGCCATCTATAAGTCCCTTATAACCACGATAGATCGCTTTAACTTTTATTCCATTTGAGATAGCAGCTCGTGTCACAGCACGAAGAGCTGCATTCATTCCAGGTGCATCTCCACCAGAGGTCAATACACCGATTGTCTTTGGCTTAAAATCCATATTATCACGTCTTTAAACTATTAACTTTCTATTCTCAACTTAATCTGCTCCATCAACCATTTGGGTGTAGAAGTAGCGCCACATATTCCTACTCTATCCGCCGAATGACATGTGCAGATTATTTCATCTGTCAAATCATCCACACTACTAACAAAAACTGTGCTAGGATTAACCTCTAAGCAATGTTGATATAGTACTTTCGCATTTGAAGACTTTTTTCCACCCACAAAAATCACCACATCATTACTTCGAGCAAAATCCTGCAACCGTTTCACACGATTGGCCACATTCCTGCAAATAGTATCATGGTATTCAAACACAGTTTCTTGCCTTTCACCTTTCGCCTCATCGCCTAATAACCTTTTGACCTTTATAGCCTCAACGATAGCTTGAAACCCCTCTACACTCTTTGTTGTTTGTGAGAACAAATAAATAGACTTGCCATAATCCAGCATATCCAAATCTGCCACACCTTCCACCACAATAGCCGTATTATTGGTCTGTCCTTCTAGTCCTATCACTTCCGCATGCCCTTTTTGTCCAAAGATTACTATTTGAGCATCCGTACCATGATGTTTGAGATAAGTTTCACGAATACGCTTTTGCAACTTCAAGACCACTGGACATGACGCATCTATAATCACAATATTATTTTGTTCCGCTATTCTATACGTGCTAGGAGGTTCCCCGTGTGCACGCAAAAGCACACGCACATTACGCAGGGTGCGCAGGTCATCATAATCTATCGTAACCAATCCCAGTCTGTCTAATCGCTCTACTTCTTGCCCATTGTGCACTATATCACCTAGACAGAACAACGGTCCCACCTTTAGTTCGCGTTCTGCCGCTTCGATAGCAGCCGTCACGCCAAAACAAAAACCAGAATATTCGTCTATGGTTACTTTCATCTCTCTACACTATACAGCGCAGCGCTCATCAAACAATTTTATAATATACTGCATTTGTTCTTCACGGGTCATTTCGCCATTATCTACCACCACAGCATCCTCTGCCTGACGCAATGGACTCTCCGCACGATGTGTATCACGATAATCTCGATCATTCACATCTGCAAGTACTTCTTCCCATACAGGATTTTCACCCTTGGCTTGTAACTCCAAATACCTTCTTTGGGCCCTCACCTCAGGCGATGCAGTCAAAAACAATTTCAATTCTGCATTAGGAAATACCACGGTACCTATATCACGTCCATCCATCACGATTCCTTTCTCATTTCCCATGGCTTGTTGTTGGGCAACCAAGAAAGCTCTAACCTCTTTGATGGTAGAAATCTGTGATGCCAAATTACCCACTTCTAGTGTACGGATATAAACTTCCACATCTTCGTCATTGAGAGTTACATGTTGGCCATCTGTGGTTTTATTAAAACCAATACGAATATCCTTCAACATTCTCTCTATATTGGACAAATTATTCTCTATGCCCGCACGCATGGCATACAACGCAGTAGCACGATACATCGCACCAGTATCTACATATGTATATCCTGCATACTTAGCCAACGCTTTAGCTATAGTTGATTTACCACAAGATGAATAACCATCTATTGCCACTATGATTTTATTCTCCATAACTGCCTTACTTCAAGAAACTATTTATATCAGTTGATAATGACACTTGATAGGTAAAATTACTTGCCGTATATTGACTCATAGCAAAACCTAATCTAAACTTATACACTTTCAATCCTGCACCAAAAGCAAAACCCGCCAAACTGCGCACACCTGACATCGACATTTCTGTTTGGCGGCGATGATTGTAACTAACCGTCAAATAAAAACGCTCACTTTTAGGCACTATATCAATTGCCCATACTGTATGTCTAAACAACATATCGTACCATGTCACTTCCGTATTCATAGGGGCAATATTCCAACATTGCAAATTGTGCAATGTCATACTAAATCGCAATGGCGCATGAGGCAAACGGTATGACATACCAAACTCCAAATTCAAAGGCAACATCTCCGTATGCTGATCATAATTCTCCTCATACAATCCCTTCAACTGCCAACCGATATTACGCAGGACCAAACCCATCTGAAAGGTTGTATCCTTTGTTTGGAAATGACCACCCACATCTGCACCTAGTGCAAAACTACTATAGCGTTCATAAACACTAAACACAGGTTTTATCGTAACACCCACGCGAAACATCGGTCCCAACTGACGAGCGTAACTCATGTTGAGACAAATATCTTTCGCAGTGAAAGTACCCCCCGACAAGACACCCTCTTCATCCGCATAATCAAACCGACCATAATCCAAATAATGAATACTAGCAGCAAAGTAATTATCCCCCCAGTTGTGACCATACATGGCACTACCGAACATTGTACCAGCCAAATAATATGCATAATTCAATTGTAGCACCTTATCTGTTTGACTAGTCAACAACGCAGGGTTAAGCACAGCCATACTCACATCCCCATCCGCAATGGACACATTCTCTCCTCCCAAAGCATTCAATCGCGAGGAAGCAGGCAAGCCCAGGAAATGATACACACTACTACCTGCACCCTCAATTTGCGCATACAAAGGAGCACAAAGCAGCACAAGGAGCAACAATATACTATATTTTCTTTTCATCGATTACTTTTAGCCCAAAATTAGCGTGCAAAGGTAATAAAAAAAATGCAATTACGCAAGTAATTTTAACGAAAGTGAATATTTATTATAGTTTTTATCATATTTTATATTTTGCAACACATTTTGCCAAAAAGATTTGGTCACATCGGATATTTTTCGTACCTTTGCATGTTGATTGCGTAAACTAGGCAAAAATATACAATAAAACAATAACAAAAACAAAAACTTTTTAAATTATGATGTGGTTAAAAGATTCATCTATTGGCCGTAAATTGGTGATGAGTATCACCGGTTTGGCTTTGGTGCTCTTCCTTTTGTTCCACGGTGCGATGAACCTCGCACTTGTGTTCTCGGAGGAGGC
>JAZQSZ010000159.1:0-12401 GCA_045630365.1 Paludibacteraceae bacterium
AAAATAGCGCGCAAAGTTACTAAAAAATTTTGAAATACGCAAAAAAAGTTGTAATTTTGCACGATTTTAACAAATTACTACATATGACGAATATCCATACTTTTATCCAACCTGCACAACACGTTGTGCTACTCACGCACCAATCTCCTGATGGCGATGCCATGGGTAGTTCTTTGGCTATGTATCATTATATCAAGTCATTAGGCAAAGAGGCTCACGTGATTGTACCCAATGCTTTCCCTGAATTTCTTGCATGGATGCCAGGTGCGGATTCCGTCTTACTATATGACAGCCAAAAAGCACAAGCCGATAGCTATTTGGAGAAGGCAGATCTCGTGATTTGTACCGATTTCAACGCGCCTAGCCGTATTGGTGCATTGGGCGATAAGATGCTCACACTCGCATGTCCTAAGCTCATGATTGACCACCACTTACACCCATCAGATTTTGCCGATTTCATCGTATCCGAGCCAGAGGCATCCTCTACCTGCGAGTTGGTCTATGAAGTCCTCTCAACTCTCAACTCTCAACTCTCAACTCCAATCGCCACCTGCCTCTACACAGGTCTGATGACGGACACGGGTAATTTCTCTTATAACTCTAATCGTCCACAGATATACAGCATCATCTCTCAACTTGTGGCAGCGGGTGCCAACAAGGATGAGATCTACAATGCGGTGTTCAACCAATATTCGGTGGATCGTATGAAGATGGTGGGCTATTGTCTCTACCAAAAGATGCGCGTGTTCCCTGAGCATCACACGGCGCTTATTTACCTCAGCCGCAAAGAGTTATACCGCTTCAATTTTCAGAAGGGTGATGCAGAGGGTATAGTCAATATGCCGCTTCAGAGCAAGGATATTCACTATTCTGTGTTTATGCGCGAGGACAAAGCCACGCCAGATGAGATGGAGAAAAATGGCGGAATAAGCACTAAGATCAAGCTCTCGTTCCGCAGCCAGGGTGATCGTCCTGTTAATGTGTTTGCTTCAGAGGTCTTCAATGGTGGTGGTCATGCCAATGCCTCTGGTGGAGAGTTCTATGGTCCGCTGCAAGATGCGGTGCAACTCTTCTTGGATAATTACGAGCGTTATTTCTCGTAGCTTTGCTGTATCCCTCACCTTTCGCCTTTCGCCTTTAGCCTCTCGCCTATACACTTTTATAGTTTATAGGTTATAGGTTTATTGGTTTATGGTTTATAGGTTATAGGTAAGGTTAGCAGCTTTGCTGCATTTCTTCGCCTTTAGCCTTTCGCCTCTCGCCTTTCGCCTATAGCCCATCGCCCCTACCCCCTACACTACAACGAAATATGCAAATCTCTGGCATGGGAGATCTCGGTGGAGGATTCGCCAATCCAACCGCACTCTTGATTCATACCCGTATAGACCCTTACGAAATCGGCACAAGGCAATGAGATAGGCCTGCCATCCTCCGTTACTGCCCACGAGATATCAAACGAATTGAGGTGAACACTATCGTTCGGATTACAATCTACATACCCCTGACCATAGAAATCTAACACCCAATAATTGCCATCCCCATTCGCATCATACGCATTATCTGGCAGACAGGATCCATAGAAAGTCAAGCTAGAATCCTCTAACCACTTAGGAAAATAATCCTGCGTGTGAAAACTATTTTTCTTGACATACCCACTCATCCCCTGATTATCCGTCCATAGGATATACGTAGAGTCTGTGATCGGCGACTTCTTCTCGTATTCAGGCACATGGTCCGCAGGAGTACGATGATAGGTGAGGGCATACTGGTGTAGCGTATTGGGTCTATGGTATTCGCTACCAGCCAACTCATAGAATGGATCATCTGGTTGGCCGTTCTGATTCACATCCACACTCACCATCACAATACCTGGCTCACTACTACCGCCCCTCTGTGTGGCACTTGTGAGAAAAGCGTTGCCCTCGATCAAAAAGTCCATTTCATCGGGTTGATTCACTACCGAGTGGTCAAATGCAAACGTCACATAGCCACCCCATGCACCCAGCGAAATCAAACTTTTATTCGTGCCTACAATAGCCTCCTCCGCTTTTTGGCGCATGGTCTCATAGGTATCCCCCTCCTCATACACCGGCATGGTGTTGATAAACTGACCTGGTGCAGGATTATACTCCAGGACTTTGGATATATACGGCGAATAAGCCACCTGCTCTTCCCAAACCACAACCTTAAATAAATGGGTTACAGGATTTTGCGAATCGATGATATTCAATCTTATATGGTATGTACCTGTATCTGCTTGGCAGAAAATCAGGTCTCTTTCCGTGGAAAGGAGGGTATCAGGCGAGAAGTTAGAGGCGAGAGGCGAAGAGGTAAGGTGCCACTCGTAGCGTTCGCCCAAGAACTCGGGATGCAGGATAAGTGTGCGCATACGCTCCACAGCATAGCTCTCGTCTATGCCAAGGTTGACCATCGGTATGTATGTTTGTTCACAGCTAACGATAGACAAAGCACATATGAGCAGGGATATCACCCGTGCGCACAGACCATTTCTTTTTGCCCTCGCGCGAGTAGCAATGCAATTGTCCGCTGGAAACATAGTTTTTAGCATCTGTAACATATATATCGCCATTGTATGGATTGACTTGAATTCCGTATGGAACTTTGATATTTCGTTCGGTTTCATCGGTAATAAACCCTCGTGACACCCACTCGTGCGTACGCACATTGATGATACCATAGTGGATATTGTTCTCACTGGTTTGATCATCTCCATATACCCCATAGAAATACATCGAATCACCCACTATCACCATCTCCGATACGGGAATATTCAATGTGTCTGTAACCTGCAAATGAGCAGGAGAGCTCGCTATGCAAACCAGAGCCGCAGGCACATCTCGGTTATTGCCTCGGGAAGTTGCCCATAGTTGTCCCAGATGGTCCTGACGCAAGCGATGAGGATTGGTGCAAACGGGTAGTTTCTGCACTTGTTTGAAGCTGGATAGCGGAACGACCGATATGCTATGGTCATACTCCGGTGCACGGTAGCCACCCGAATTGGCCACATAGATATAATCGCCAATTATCTCGAGTTCATCGGGCTGATAACCTACCGTCACCTGACGTGTGACCTTCAATGTGGCTGTATCTATCTCAAAGATTGCTCCCAGTTGGGCATTCGGGTCAATGCTCACGGGACCCACATACGAACTGACATATGCCTTATCGCCGTGAAAGCGAATATATCGGCAGTTGGGTATATCCACTTGACCTATACGGCGGCAGGTACGCAGGTCCATAACCTCTACTTTGTGCGAGCAGTTGATGACGGCATAGAGGCGGTTGCCATATACCTGTATGTCGTTACCTACATCGCCTAACTCCTTAATGACATGGGGGTTGCGTTCGCCGTAGATATTGCGGATATAGTAGCCATTGCAGAAGTCCACATAGTCAATCGTTGCTTTGTTGCTACCCATATTGCCCTCGTTGAGTAGGTACATACCAATAGGCTCGTTGGGAGCAAAACTAGCTTCCGCACGCACTTCCATAGGCAGCAGTTCGTACTCGGATGGCACGACTATCTCATCGCCACGGCAACTTGTTAAACCCATTGCCAATAGCCAACAGCCTATAGCCCCAATTAATATGTAATACTTACGGTGCATTTGTAGTTGCGTTTGGGCATTGGGTAGTTGAGAATCACATCGTAGTCTTGCGAGAGCAAGTTATTCACATCCAGCGCCACGCGCAGCGTGAACAGTCGCTTGCCTCTTGCCTTCTCGCCTTCTCGCCTCATCGCCTTATAAATATCCCACTCTCCCACGAGCGAGAGGTCGTGCGTGTACCAAGGTTGGGTGTAGTTGTAGAGGATATTCTCCTGCTGATTGTAGCGCTCGCCTACATAGATAAAACTATAATTCAGGTGGTACTGCATCCAGTCGTTGCTCCATCCTAGCATACCTACTGCACTACCCGAATGCCATGGGATATAAGGTATCTGATGACCGTAGTAGTTATCCGCAGGGTCGGTCACATCGATAGCCGTCTGGTAGGTGTATTGCGCCTTAGCTGTGAGGTAGAAGTTTTCTGGTAACACCAAATGCAATTGTGTATTCACATCTATACCATTGATTTTCACCAATCCTAGATTGAGCATTGTCCATCGAAACTGTTGCCCTTTTGGGTAGGCGATGATCTTGTCTGAAATGCGATTGTAGTAGTAGTCGGCATTGATGCGAAATTCCGATCCGCGTAGGTTAGCCACACGAAATGGTTGCACAAAACTCACACCGGCACTATGTTGCTTTGCCAACTCGGGTTTGAGTTCGGCATTGCCCATATCCGTGTAGTAGAGGTCGTTGAATGTAGGATAGCGATAGCTCTGTTTGTAGAAGGCATTGAAGCGCAAATCCACCACCTGCGATGGACGATAAGAGACAAAGAAAGCAGGGGTGAACTTGGCAGCAATAGGTGCTTCTCTCTGGCTTGGTTGCGCATCATTGACAAAGGTGCCTAACGCGCTCGCCTGTACGCGCAGGTAATTCTTAATATTGATAGCCGTGGCGGCACTCAGCCAATGGGTAAAACGATGGGCGTCCATATACATGCTCAGCGCATTGTATTGCATATCGTATGCGACACTCACATCCCACCAATCAAAAATGCTCACTTTGTTGGCCATCGTCAGGTAGAACTCTTGTTGCAAGTATTGGTTTTCCACATGGATGAGTTTGTCATCATTGTTGATGTAACGTGTATAATCATTGGCGTATTTGGCATTCACACGCAGGGACCAACGGTTGAACAACTCATCTTGCCAAGTGGCTTGCACAAATGAGTTTCGGTCCCACAGACGCTCTCCATTGCGCCACACATTGTTCACAATCGCACCTGGCACACCTCGCTCGGAGGTGTAGTGATAGAGTTGCAGTTTCCAGTAACCTGTATTGCTATAGTAGTGATTGAGTGCTGCTTCCACGCGGATGGCATGGATGTCGCCATTTTGTCGGATAGCGGTTGTGTCGTAGGCTAGTTCGCCCGATGGGGTCACACGGCGGTAGCGGAAAGGATATTTACCGCTGGATGATACGAGTTCGGCATTGGTAGTCAGCGACATCGTCTCGCTGAGTTTGACATCCAACAAAACACTTGGGTTGATCAGATCGAAACTACCCGCACGCATTTGACCTTTGATGTTAAAACTCTTTCCCTCCTCAAAACGAGGACGGCGGGTAGTGAGGTAGATGCTACCGGCAGCACCAAACTCGCGAGCGGACTGCCATATGTCGGATTTCTGACCGTTGTAGAGTTGGATTTCCTCGATGTTCTCTAGGGAGTATTTGCCTAGGTCTATTTGTCCGTTTTGTGCGTTGCCGAGTTGCACGCCGTTGTAATACACGCCCATGTGGTTGGTACCCATGGAGCGAATATTTACAGTCTTGAGACCGCCTACGCCTCCGTAGTCTTTGATCTGCACGCCTGAGAAGTAGCGGATGGCATCTGCTATGCTAAGGGCGTTCATTTTCTTGAGTTGAGTGCCACTCAAGGTCTGTGGAATGATGATATCTTTCTCTTTGACACGAGCGGTGATGGTGTACTCATCTAACTCCAGATGGCGATAGATGGAGTCTAGATACAACGAATCGGTGGCACTACTTTGAGCTGCTGCCACTATACACAGGAGTGTAAAAAATACTATGGATACTATTCTACGCATGTTGTTTGACTCTATACCACGAGAGTGTTCAACTAATGCATGCAGCAGGTCTTCTGACTTATCGCTCCGTATGTTCGGCCTTCCCATCTAACGACAGTGACCTTAAAGATAATGAACATCGGCTTTGCGAATCACAGCAGCGGGTCTGTGCCAGAATTTCACTGGCTTCCCAAAAACTGAATGCGACTGCAAAAGTACAACTTTTTTCTTGTACTTGCAAATTATCCCTAAAAAAAATAAAATTATTTGCACATATGCATTTTTTATCGTACTTTTGCATCAAAAATCCGCCACGTATGTCCGGAAACATAAATGGCGGATGATAAATTAGCTTCGGTATATTCCTTATGCAAACTAAAACATGTCCTCGTTGTGGCTCATCATTTTTGTGTCAGCCAGAGCATCCCGAGCGATGTCAATGTGCGGGTATTGTGTTGAGTGCTTCCGCTCGCAGTTATATAGCAGAGCATTACCCAAATCGCTGCCTTTGTGCCCATTGCCTCCGCTTTTTTAGTTTATCGGTTGTCTTTTCCTAAATAGGTTGACAGTTTGCCTATAGCCAATCGCCCATCGCCTCTCGCCTATACACCCTACACCCTACACTCTAAACTGCTCTGTATATGACCACCCTTGCACGCTATCTACTCGGTATCTACTCGGTATCTACCTTACTTTTAGAGTTGAGAGTTGGTTATAGAGTCAAGCCCCCATTGCACCATTTCCATTTGTCCTGTACGGGTGTCTAGTTTGATGAAGTTATCATTGTTACAGCACTCATCACCAGTGCAAGAATTAATAGAATTCGTTTCATAATCGTATGTATTTTTTGGGGGGTTAATATGCTTTAATCTTCAGGGATAGGTTCAAACTTATCTGCGATATCAAGACATAATTTTTCTATATAGTCTAAATCACTATTGCCCGATTTTCTATAAAATATGCTTTCGTCTTTATCGCCGATAAGTAAATTTTCTCGGCTTGTTTTCAAATGTATTTCTTTTCCCCATATATAAGTGTAAGCCACTATTAAAATATCTCGGCAGTTCGTGTTCGTGATGAGTTTCTTGTTTTCTTGTGCGAATTTCCTTATTTTCACAATTTCTGCATCATTAATTTCTGGGATATTGTGTTTTGGATATCTATCTTGTTCATAGTGTACGAAATCCAAGATTCTTAAATATATTGGTATTATATCGCAATCTTTTTCTGCAATTTCTTTGGTTAATTCCGTAAAGTTTTTTGCATTGGATCCAACTACATTTCTGTACTCTAAGGAGAGTGCTTTCAAACATTTATTTCTAAACAATTCATCTGTGTAATAATACTGAAGCAAATCATATAGAAATTGCACATTATGAATTTGTTTATAGAAATTATATTCATACCTCAATTTAAAAGCCACCCTTAATGAAATTAATTCTTCTAAGAGAATCTTTTCTTCTTCTGAAATAGATTTTTTATACCGGAATCCTGATAATGCCTTATTTAGGTCGTCTAGATGAAGATGTTTTGAAATTTGCTTATTATAATATTTTAATACGGTGTAAAAAACAGAAAGAGCAATTTTATTTTTAGGAGAATTTTCAATCCATTCAATATAATTATCATGCGACACTAGAATATTCTTTAATATATAAGGATTCTTCTCTCCATATGGGTTAGATGTTATTTCATTGATAACGACTTTCGCCGCCTCTTCACTTCCGCCCTTCATCCAAACTTCTACTATATTTTGTAACCTCTCTTTTTCTTCTTGTAGTTGTTTTTGACGGCGTTCTTCTTCTAATCTTATTTTCTCTTCTTCTTGCTCACGCTTAACTCTCTCCTCCTCTTCTTTCTTTTGTTTGGCTATAGCATTTTTCCTGAAGAGTGCTGGATAATTTATCCACTCTTTATTATCATACACATCAAACAATGCTTTCCGCACAGAATTTTCTGTATATCGTTCGTTCAACAAACCAGATATGTCTATTTCCATACATATAGCACCAAGCCTAATGATATCATTTCGCTTATCATCATCTATAGCATGTTTAACCTTAACTTCAATCCAAACTTCGTATTGTTTGTCACCATTCTTAATTATACCAACACAATCTGGACGTCTATTGATTTCCGTTGTTTTAAAACGTTGTTCTAATAAAACGGACTCAAAATAGATTTCTTTTGACCGATCTTCATAATAATCCTTAAACCATGGCTTTCTTATCTTCTTCTCCTCCTGTATAATCTGCTGCGCCAGCATATGTAAAGCAGTCATGCGACCACCTTGGCAATCTTCTGCTTTATAGTGTGAGAAATGCCATTGATTTTTACCACCCTGCTTAGCAACTAATTGTGCACCACATTTAGGACATACACAATGACAATCCTTACCATGATCCGCATCATCAACATGAATCAAGGTACCATTTTCGTCTAAACCATATGTAAGTTTTGGTTCTGCCATTTTTCCACACTATCACATAAAAAAATGTGTTGATGGGGGGATTAATATTCTTTTGCGATATCCAACAATATGCGATACTCTTCCTTCTGACTTTTGTTTTTAGCAGCTGCTATCTTCTTTTCGATTGAATCTTTCGAAATTTTATTTGAAAAGACTTTCTCGACAAGTGTGTTAATAGTGGCAAGGTAGTTGTTTGCAAGAGCCTCATCTGCTATCCAAACGATTTGTTCTAGTGCACTTCTGTACGCTACACCTAACACACTATTTTGCCATCCTAATGTTCTTAATCTATTTAGAATAGAATCTGAATCAACTTCTTTTTCTGAGTTAGTTTGGTTTGTTGTAGTTGTGTTGGTAATATTTTCTGTATTATCTGGATCAGTTGAGTTGTTCTTTGACGCTACAGATGGAATAGGATTTCCATTATCGTCCAAAAATTCTATAATGGTTGCACGTGCTGCAACATACTGAATCCTTTCAGGTATACCTAATAGTACGCGGAAAAAACCACCTCGTTCTTGACGAACTTCCTCAACAACAACATTGATAAGAACTTGGCTACCCGTTAATTGTGCTTTTCTTAATAGTTCACCATAGGCACTATTAGTGAGATCATTACGAGAAAGTCTAGTGTTATTAACAGCAACAATGGCTTCTACATCACGCACAACGCGGAAATTAGCTTTGTCTAGAACTACTGTACTTTGAGCTCCAAAATGATTTCTAGCATAAGGATAATAAGTTCCTACTGAGCATCCTGCAGCAATTGCGCATAGAAGCAAAAGAATGGAAATCTTTTTCATAATCGTATTATTTGGGGGTTAGTATTCAAAAGATCATTGTTTTCTCTTTTTTAATTTAATTATATATATTGAGTTTATCAACGCTACTGTGATAGGTAGAAAGAAATATATCATCACGATAGCAACAAGGATATAATAAGTAAAATTTTGCATCAGCATAACTTCTCTAACAGATTTCTGTATGCTAGATATGGAAAGGAGACGAACAATACACATGCACAAAGCAAATATATATGCAGGAGACAACAATGCTAATGTAATCTTATTAATAACACTAAATACTTTAGATTTCTTCTGCAGACACATAAGAATGATATTTGCTAAACACATCAAATTAGCAACATGAAGTACTGGCATAGGAAGTGGGGCACCTCTCCAATTTAACAGTATAGAAAGCAATGATAAAACTACTGTTAATGAAATAACAACAATAGTTCCCCACGCAGAGTAAAGAAGCACACTGGAAGGAGTTTCAATAGTTCTCATATAACAGTATTAATTGGTCTTTGAGATTGCTACGCTAATCAATCACTACCGCTGTACCCGAGATGGAAACCAATAGCATAGAACCATTAGGACCTACCGTCTCGTAGCCATAAGACACACCCACAATAGCATTAGCGCCTATCTTAGCTGCACGCTGCTCCATCTCACGCTGAGCTTGCTCACGACCCTCAATCATCGCCTTCTCATAGGTGTTGCTTCTACCACCTACAAAATCACGAAAAGACGCAAAAATGTCCTTCACAAAGTTCAAACCAAAAATCACCTCGCCCGATACGAGACCTTTGTACTCACGAATCTCATGACCCTGAATAGATTGTGTTGTAGTTACTATCATATCTAATTTATCTTACCCTAAAATAGGTTGACAGTTCCAAAAAAAGGACTAAATTTAAGAATTTAGACTCACACCCATTTATTCTTCTATAGGTTTTATTTCCTGCTCAGGCAGATAGTCCGTTGCTTTAGTCGAAGATATAACACTATGACCCAAACGTGCCTCTATCTCCTTGCGCGTATTACCTGCAATAGCACCACCCTCTTTAGCTACCTTAGCACTCGCACGGAATCCCTGTGGATTGCTCTGCTTGTGCAACTCCGCCGTAGTAATCTCAGCCAATGTATTGAGCGTCAATTCCAAATTGGTCATATTATCACGGAGGCTCTCCTTATGCAGACCCTTATGGCGTTTATACTCGCCTACCGTCTTACCGCTCCATGCTTGGGTAATAATATTCGTGAGCGATGCATATTGTTGCCCCTCCTCTACGCCCGCACGCTTCCATTCGTCGGTCAACTCCTTGCGCACCTCAATGGAACGAATACGCTGATTGATCCATTTATCGGAATACCCTAAACGTGCATAATCAGCGATGGCTTGTTGAATGGAAAGTTCTGGGTCTTGCAACTGATCCAAACGGTCAGACGCCACCTTAGCCATCCATTGCTTGAACGGCTCGGCTTTAGGCGATGGCACCGATTGGATGATACGGAACAATTGCTCTTGATCGGCAACATCAGAGAGATAACGCTTACCGTCTGCGGCAAGCAATTTCAGTTGGTTACAATTTGTAACCGACTCGTTTCCCTCTTTCTTTAGTCGGTTTTTCAAGACCTTCCAATAATTACGAGGCGTAGGGCTATCCGTTAAAATAGCGATCACATCTACTACAGAGAAGTACCATTTCTCTTGCACATCGTCCCAAATGGTGCGTACATTGCGCTCTTCAAAGAGTTGTATAGATTGTTTCTGAGTCATATATATTCATTTCTGTGACCTTTGCGCCGCAAAGGTACAACATTTTTTTGATTTATGAAAGATAATACATAAAATTTTCGACAATAAACCAGATAGCTAGACCTGCAAGTATCAGATCTATCAAAATACAAAGAATCTTTTCCATAATACCTATATAAATGTCATTTCTAAAAAAAACCATATGGCTATTACCGCCTGCAAAAGCCAAATCAAAATACTCACTACTGTCCACTAAAAAATAGGGAACATTTATAAAAACAAAAATTGTTCAAAATTAAGCCAAAAATTAAACAAAAATTATATCTTTTCACTCCCAAAATTGTAGTATATTGTAATAAATTAACCAAAATTATCCTACTATAAGTAAATCGTAAAATGAAATCAGTTCGCTAATTTTGCATGTTTTTCGTTTCCGGCTGCAAAATTACTATATCAAACTGCTAAAACTTGTCAGTGTGAAGAAAAAAATGTAAATTTTTCCAAAATTATCAAAAATTATTTGGTGAAGTCAAAAAAATACACTACCTTTGCAGCGCATTCAGTGAAGGGAAGCAGGTGAGATTCCTGCACAGTCCCGCTGCTGTGATTCGTGAGTCCGATGTTCCTCATCTTTAAAGTCACTGGTTCCTAGCGAACTGGGAAGGCTGAACATCAGGAGCGATAAGTCAGAAGACCTGCTGCATGCCACCAACAGAGTTGGTAGTTGAAATAGTTTTAACCGCACCGTAGGTGCTGTTTTAGAAGTTTCAAAGGTAACCCCTTAAAACTCTTAAAACTTTTAAAACTCTTTGAACTGTCAATCAAGGTGAAGTTGAACGCTCTCGGGGAATTGAGCCAACGACATGACAGACAGGTTTTCAATATTATTTACGGTACGCACATACGCGTATAGGTATTTGATTAACAAATCAAGTACCCTTGTATTGTATCCGATGGTCAGCGGTTTTATTCTTCGTGGATTATCTTACCACCCAACAGCCGACCATCACCCTGCCATGTTGCTCGCCTAGAGCAGATGGTCGGCCGCTGTGTGGTTAATGCTGAATATTAACCCATACAAACAAGATACAATATGAAACGACTATTACAGTTTTCGCTTTTTGCATTTTGCTCACTCGTACACGCCGAGCAAATAACCATGGACATTAAGACCGCTACAAATCTTAATGGCAACCCCGTTACCTATAGTCCATCACCCATCGACTATACCTACTACGACCTCACACACGTATGGACAGAAACCTACAACGATGCCGATTCATGCAGCCAGATCCTCATGAACGAAGGCGTGTTTCGCCTCTCACACCTGCCTAGCGCTATGGCATACGGCGGTATGAGTTGGGAAGGTTTCACCCTATCTACCGTATCGCAAGACACCGCTAACGTATTTGGTTGCGTAGCCAACGGCGGACTAGAGGGTGTAGCCACACCTTATGTCATCGGATATTACTCCGAATGGGTGAGCTCATCCCAAGGATATTCCTCCAATATCATCGATTTCAACGGGGAATATTACCCTGAATACGTGTATATCTGCCAAAACAGCAACACCATGGAGGGTATCATCAATGGCGTATTTAATTCGCGTCCATTTACCCAAGAAGATACCCTTACACTCATCATCCAAGCCCTAGATAGTACTATGCAACCTACTGCCACTACCCACTATTATCTAGCAGTAGATGGACAAAAAAATAACGGTTGGGT
>JAZQSZ010000160.1:0-1954 GCA_045630365.1 Paludibacteraceae bacterium
TATAACCTAAACAAAATTACAACTATGAAAAAAATTTTCTTATTTGCAGTTGTTGCTAGCATGTTGATGAGTTGCAACAACAAGACAGCGGACAATTCAACGATTCAATCCGTTGACCTCAATCGCTACCTGGGGTATTGGTATGAACTAGCACGCTTTGACCACCCATTTGAACGTGGTCTAGAGTATGTGATGGCACATTACAGTTTGCGGGAAGACGGCAAAATTGATGTGCTCAACACGGGTATCAAAGATGGTCGAGCCGAAGATGCCAAAGGTATTGCCAAAACAACCTCTGTTCCGGGTCTACTACGCGTGTCTTTCTTTGGCCCTTTCTACAGCGACTACCGAATTATGATGCTGGACGAAAATTACCAATTTGCTTTGGTAGGTGGCGGCAACGATAACTATCTATGGATTCTATCACGCACTCCTCAACTGGACGAAGCCACATTAGCAAGTATCCTATCCGAAGCCGATCGTCGTGGGTATGACACCACGAAACTGATTTGGGTGAAACAACCAGAGAAGTGAGTTTTTAGACCGCCTACGGTTGTTAGACCGCGATAGTCTTACGACATCAAGAAAGGGATGTGCCAACGCACATCCCTTTCTCTATATTCTTAATATTTCTCAGCGCAGCGGTCCTTACTGATGCTCTGCACGAAGCAGGTCATTCACCGTCTTCACAGGGTTGAAGGTGCTCACGGGTACCTCTACAAAAATGGTATTCCAACGGCTCATAGCACCATTCCACAATCCTGGAAGCTCCAAAGCCAACAATTCCTTACCATCTTTGGACTTATGCGAGATAAAACCAGTCTTCTCATCCACAAAGTCAGGCAAATAGTATGGTTTGCCTTCCGCATCGCGCGTAGCACATACGAGATCTACAGGATTGAAGTGGGTCGCTTGTTGCATAAGCGCAGGATCAGAGATTTGACTAGACTCTAATATTTGGCAAGAGATGCTAACATCCTCCTCACGCACAAGGAATGGACCACCACCAGGCTCACCGGTGTTCTTCACCACACCACACACGCGCAATGGACGTTGGAGCTTAGCTTTCTCCTCTGCGGTTAGAGTGGGATCTTGGAGTTTCTCAAATACTTTCTTTTGTTCAGTAACTAACACACCCGCAAGGAGTTGTTTATAACGAACAGTATCGCCTTTGAGACGGTCTGGCACTACGTTGTCAATATTCTTGATGAAAATCACATCAGCCTCCTGCTCGTTGAGATTCTCTATGAGCGCACCGTGTCCACCTGGACGGAACAATAGTTTGCCATCCGTGGTACGGAATGGTGTACCATCAGGATTAGCAGCAAGTGTATCGGTAGATGGTTTTTGCTCGGAATAGGAGATATGGAACTTCACGCCCAACTTCGCCTCATATGCCGCTTGATGCTCTGCCAAATGTGCTTGGAAAAGTGGCAAATGCTCATGGCTCACAGTGAAATGGATATTCACCTCGCCCTTGGATGCTGCATACATAGCACCCTCTACCAAGTGCTCTAGAGCAGGAGTGCGAGCGCCATCCTCGTAGGAGTGGAAGAGCAACAGACCTTTAGGCAAATTGCCATAGTTCATATCTTTAAGCAGGTGACTCACAGCCGCTTGCTCATCGAGACCTGCTAACTGAGGAGCAAAAGCAAAATGCTCTTTCTCAGCCAAGAACTTCTCGATAAACTTGGTCTTCTCACCTGTCTCAAGATACTCAAACAAGTCCTTGAACATACGACTAGCCGCACCACTAGCAGGAACAAACTTGAGCACAGTGTGTCCTTCGTTGAGGTAGTCCTGCCATGCTTTTACATAGGCATCAATCTCCTCTTCTGTAGGATTGAGTACTCCGTTTCCTACCGAAGCAGCAGAAACGATATCTAGTTCTGGAAAACCAGTCGCAAAAGACTGGAGTTGTTTTAGGGCTTTCTCCTCAGAGATGCCACGCGCT